>JBFLXS010000504.1 GCA_040755795.1 bacterium
AGGTACCATGGCTCTTGAATATTTAAGGCCTGCTCAAATATATGTTTTGTTATCATATTTGCTCCTTTGGATTTTGATTGGGATTTTACCTATTATATCATTTACCCACTCAAAAGTCAAAAGAGCCCAAATGAGCTTTATGCATAATAAATGGCTAAAAGACCTACATTATGAATTTTTGACCTATGCTAAACCTGTTGGATTAGGGGTTTATGGAATAAGTGTAAGTTGTTTAGATGTGGATGATTTAAAAGGAAGAGATAAAGATGGCAATTTAATAGGAAATTTTGGTGCAAAGGATTTAGCCGCTCAATTAGCTTATGGTTTAATGACCGATACCAATTTATCAATAGGTGCCTCATTAAAACTTATTAAACAAAAGATTGAGAGTGAAAAAGCTTGTGCATTAGCATTTGATATTGGTCTTTTATACCATGAACCATTACTAAAAAACCTTAGCTTTGCATTTGTCATCCAAAATATTGGCACAAAACTTAAATTTATCCACAAACGAGAAGATTTACCAGTTATTTACCGCGCAGGTATTTCTTACAAAATGCTTGATGACAGACTGATTTTAGCCGCTGATTTAACTCAACCAGCAGATAATGACTGTCGAATAAACTTAGGTACAGAATATATCCTCACCTCAAATTTAGCATTAAGATGTGGGTATACTTCAAAGAATGACTTAGATAATGGATTTAGTTTTGGGGCAGGATTTAAATTCAATATTCTCCAGCTTGACTATGCCTATGTCCCCTACGGCAATTTAGAGAATACCCACCGTATTTCCGTCTCATTCTACTTTTAAGCATTTTCCCGCCCGGTGTTGACGCCTTGCACATAAATTCCACCTGTGCAATTAGAAATAAAGGGATAATATTTTGGAGACGTTGTCCCCAAGCCCCTGCTGGGGAATTGCAATCCCCCAATCTCCCTTTATACTGTTTGCCATAGAAGCTTATTTGGTTATTCTACAAGGTAATATTGAGGGATAAAAAGCATTCTTCTGTATAACCTTGCAGGAATAATCAACTCTCCTTATCTTCATAATCCCCATATCTCTTTTTCTTACACTATTTCAATCTTTATGATAGTCTCGTGTTGAACAAATAACGCACGGAATTTGATTCTGGTAAGTGGTGATTGGTAATTGGTAATTATAGCAGTTATTAACTGGAAGTTTACATAGGATAATACCCATAAATAAGGCATGAGAATAATCGTTCCGTTAGGAACATAATATCGGTAGGAATAGATAGACAAATCAATCAGTTCCGTAGATGGTAGAAAATTTATGGAAAGCCATTTACCGATATATTGTCCCTACGGAACATTATTTGTGTGATATTTATTTCTACCGATATGTTGTCCCTATGGAACATTATTTGTATTTCTAAGTAAAGTTTTGAATAATAACTGCTATAAATACCGTTCGGCTGAGGTAATCGGTCAGTTATTGGTGGGAGAAAGACACAAAGATTAAGTTTCTCGCAAAGGCGCAGAGTGCACAAAGATTATAATCAGATTATAATCTATTTACAATTCTGGTAATTCCATCCTTAATCAATTCAACATTAAAGTCAACACACCCCTAATCCCTCTCAAGAGGTAAAGTTAAACAACACGATAAGGAATCTGCCCCCAACTCCTTTTCCTTAAAATCTAATCCTAAGTCCCTGAGAGGAAATCTGGATATCACCTTTTTCCCAGGCCTTATCAAGGGAACAGACGGTATTCCCCACCCATATTCCAAGCACTGCCCCGGCAAAGACATCGGCTATCCCATGCACATCGCTATTAAGCCGCTGAAGTCCGACCAGGGAGGCAATGGTATAGCCTGTTACCTTCACCCACCGGGATGGATATTGGTGAGAGATTACTGTGGTCAGGGTAAAGGCGGTTGAGGTATGGCCTGAAGGAAAGGCATCGTACCCGCTAAAAGGGTAAAAATCATCCCAGTTTCTCTCTCCCACTTGCTGGAAGGGACGGGGACGGCCAAAGATATCCTTAAAAAAACGGGTTAAAGAACCGTTGAATAGAACTGCCTCTGATAACAACATAGAGGTTTTCTTCAGTTTGCTATTCTTAGAGGCCAGACCTGATAAATAGAGTGTTCCCATAGTTAGATAAAATTCGCGGTGAGTTACACCTAACGGCTCTATATACTTACCTATCTTCTCATACTCTATCTTTGTTAATTCACGATTTAACCTATCATCTACAGCCATTAACCCATAGCTAATGCCTGAAAACAGAAGGAGCTTTTTGACGCTTCCACTATCCATCCTTAATGGAGAGTTAATGATATAGGTTGCATCATAGCCCACTCTTACCACAAGTTTCTTAACAGTGGCCAACTTATCTGCCTCCTCAGCCAAAATAATATTGTTCCAGCCCAGTATTAACAAGACAACCACGAGACATTGTTGAAGCCATGGTCTCATACTTCCCTCCTCTTTTATCGGAACTTCCCCCAGAAAATACACAAAAAGGCTCCATTAACATATTGATAATTAAGAAGATATGTTAATTAGGCTTTTTTAATTTTCGTAGATACACTATGGACGGGCGATTTTATTACTAAATATC
>JBFLXS010000505.1 GCA_040755795.1 bacterium
AAAAGATAAAAAAAGTAGAGTTGAGCACTACTCATTTACTTAAACCTGTATTCCCGGGGAGAGTCCTTAGAATTGTATATCAAGAATCTCAAGATATACTTATTTTTGGAGTATGGCTTGGGACTCGGGATGGAATAAAATGGAAAACTAAGATAGAATCTCTTCTAACTGGACAGGGTCAAACCGTGGCAAAAGAAAGTAAAGAGGAAATAGAAGAAGATAAATAGACGAGGACAAAATTAATTATGTGATATTAGAACGCAAGATTTTTCTTAGGATTGTAAGCGTTCAGGGTGTCCGTAAGGAAAAATGGAAAAGTAGGGAAAAAGGGGAAAAATATTAAAGAATTTCATTTCAAATTTTTGGAGTCCTCAATTCCTGAAGCTGTCAGGAACAGGTTTATTGAAGATTGTGTGCTTTGTCAGTATCATAGAATCGAAGATCAAGCGAAGCGTCTAAATCTGGGACTCCGTTAAAAAAAAAGGGTAACTATTCAGCCACAGAGACACAGAGTTCACAGAGAATTAAGGAAATTAGCCACAAATCGATACGAATTATAGCACTTATTAATCGAAATTTGACATAGATATGGCTATGAAATTCCAAATCACAAATTCCAAATTCCAATTAGTGAATTAGTAAATTAAGCGAATTAGCGAATTAGTAAAATCTAATCTCTAATTCACTAATCTCTAATTCGCTTTTTGGTATGTGGAATTTGGTGCTTATTTGAGATTTGGTGCTTGGGATTTGGGATTTTTCCCTTATCCACTCTGAGTAAAATTTTGACTAATAACTGCTATATTCCCTCTGTGTTCTCTGTGACTCTGTGGCTATATCCTGAACGGTTACTCTTTTCGAGCTCTCAAAACTGCTCTTTCATACACATCAAAACCTTGCCTGAAATTCTCAAATTCCTTATAATCAAGGACATCTGCCTCAATTGTTACAGGTTCTATCTCTTTATTGCCAAATTCATCCTCGCTCGATACCAAAATCTTCATTTTGTTTCTCATTTTACCTAACCCCCCCTCTTTTTTACATAGCCAGTTTTTGTTTTTACTGGATATATATATTATTGGAGGTTTTGCCATTTTTCTTTAAAACCTATTTCACAGGTCGATATTTTTCTGAGCTGTTCAAGTCTCAATGCAGGAGATTATACTGAATTAGATAAGCCACTATTCCGCAAAAATATCCAATAAAGGCAAGAGGACCAATACGGCTGGCATACCAGAAGAACTCGATTTTCTCTAAACCCATTGCCGCCACACCCGCCGCTGAACCGATTATTAAAATCGAACCTCCGGTACCGGTACAATAAGCCATAATTTCCCAAATAAGAGAGTCCTGCGGAAACTGACAAAGAGGATACATTCCCATAGAGGCCGCCACAAGAGGAATATTACCTACTATTGCTGAAGCAAACCCCACGATAATGACAATTAGAGCCTGACTACCGATTTTAGCATCAAGCCAATGCCCCAGAGCAGGAAGCATGCCATTTGCGGAAAGCGTAGCCACAGCAAGCAAAATGCCTATAAAGAATATAGCCGATGCCATATCAATTTTCTTAAGCGACCTGGTTAGGGTGAGACGCTCTTTTTCCTCATCAGACTTATGGCGATGCAGGATATTGCTGGTCAGCGAGACTATGCCAAGAGTAAACAGAATGCCAAGATACGGAGGTAAATGCGTTATTGTTTTGAATATCGGGACAAAAATCAAAGCACCTATACCAATAAAAAACATCAGGTTTTTCTCAAATTGCGAGATGTTTGTCGCTCTATCTTCTATATCATCTGGCGGCACAATGTTTCCCTTCAGGAAAAAAGAAATTATTATAAGAGGAACCACCAAATTGAGCATAGAAGGAAGCCATACAGCTTTTATAATATTAGCAGTGGAAATCTGTCCGCCTATCCAGAGCATAGTAGTGGTTATATCACCCATAGGACTCCATGCTCCACCTGCATTTGCCGCAATGACGATGATGCCCGCAAAAAAGAGTCTCTGCTTACGTTCCTTGAGCAATCGCTTCATTAAGGCAATCATCGCGATAGTTGTGGCCATATTATCGAGAATTGCTGATAGATAAAAAGTAATGAATCCGATAATCCAGAGCAGGCTTAAGAGTTTTTTTGCCTTAATCCGCGAGGTAATGACTTCAAACCCTCCATGGGAGTCAATTATTTCCACAATAGTCATAGCGCATATAAGAAAGAATACGACTGCCGCTGTTTCAGCCAAATTTTCGGTAAGCTGATGGTTTACGACTTCCACTCCAAGTGGGCTGGCAAAAGAATACAGTGTCCACATCAAGCCTGCGGCAAGCAGGGATATGGCAGATTTGTTAATCTTCAGCGAATATTCAAAGGCTATCATTGTGTAGGCAAGCACAAATACAACTGCAACCATAGTCATCATCATATAATTCTCCTGACAATAGGAAGTAGAGAGTAGAGAGTAGAGAGTAGAAAGTAAAGAAAACATCACTCCTCACGCCTATCTCCCTATCTCCCACCTTCTATCTCCTACCACTATTTTCATCCTCATTTGTGAGTCGCAGATTCATGAGCGTTTCCCCTGAAA
>JBFLXS010000506.1 GCA_040755795.1 bacterium
GGAAGAGGGGAAAATACTTCATACTATTTTACTCTTAATTGATTTGATTAAACCTATAAGCATCCTACTCACTTCTTCAGATATATCCCAAATGGATTGAAAATCTGGCAGATAATTAAGATCTTTAAATAGAATTAGATAATACCTTAGTCCTTCAAGAGATCCTTGGCTTATATTATAGGCATTTAACTTATTCTTTCCCTTTCCTACTTCCCTACTCTCCTACTTTCCTACAGGGTGAATAGTTACCTTTTTGCTGAATAGTTACTAATCGTTCAACTATCTGCTAAACGCCTATCTCAGAGGTAACTAAAGTTTGCCGTAGTTTTTCTCGATTAGTTTCTTGTAATGGGACTAAAGGTAGTCTTACCTCTGGCAAAATTTTACCCATTATTCCTAATGCCTCTTTTACAGGCACCGGACTTGTCTCAATAAAACAAGCCTCACATAAAGGAAATATCTTATAATGTAATCTTTTCGCCTCATCAAAGTTGCCTTTGTTAAACTCTTTAATTAAATTTGCCATATCTTTTGGGACAATGTTTGCGACGACTGAGATAACGCCTACTCCACCAATAGATAATGTTGGTAGTAGTGTAAAATCATCACCAGAGATTAAGGCAAAATCTGGACGGCAAAGCTCAACAATTTTAGTTTGTTGTTTTAAATCTGCCGATGCCTCTTTAATTCCAACAATATTATTGATTTTAGATAGTTTTGCCACGGTTTCAGGCAGTAAATTTACGCCGGTTCTACCTGGAACATTATAAAGAATAAGTGGAATATCAACCTCTCTAACAATGGTGACGTAGTGTTCATATAGTCCGGCTTGTGTTGGTTTGTTGTAGTAAGGTGTTACGGCTAAGATAGCGTCAGCACCTACCTTTTTCGCATGATGAGCTAAATCAACTGATTCCCGCGTGCAATTTGACCCTGCCCCGGCAATCACCGTAATTCGTTTATTTACTGCGTTGACAACCAGAGTTACGACCTCTTTGTGTTCATCATGGGACAAAGTCGCTGATTCACCGGTAGTCCCACACGGTACTATCCCATCCGTCCCTTCTTGAATATGAAACTCAACTAATTCCAACAACCTTTCCTTATCTACCTGACCATCTTTAAATGGTGTTACCAGAGCAACAATTGAACCTTTAAACATTTTAAATACCTCCTATTTTCTGGTAATTGGTAACTGGTGAATGGTAATTAGTGACCAATTACCTCCTTTTAATTTCGTGAAACCCTATAATTTTCTATAGTTGTGTCCTTCCTTCCAGCGCCTTAGCTAATGTGACCTCATCGGCATATTCCAGATCTCCACCAACAGGTATGCCATAGGCTATGCGAGTTAATTTTATTCCCAGCGGCTTGATTAATTTAGTCAGATAAAGTGCAGTTACTTCACCTTCTACATTTGGATTGGTTGCGATAATTATTTCCTCTAATGGATTACTCTCAATCCTTTTGACTAATTCTTTTATCCGTAGATGTTGGGGACTAATACCATCCAGGGGTGAAATAGCCCCGCCTAAGACATGGTAAATTCCTTTATATTCCCTTGTCTTTTCCATCGCCATTATATCTTGAGCCTGTTCTACCACACAAATTATTTTTTTATCCCTTTTAATGTCCTGACAAATATCACAAGGGTCTTGTTCTGTGATGTTATAGCAAATCGAGCAATTTTTAACCTTCTCTTTTACCTCAAGGATTGCTCTGGCTAATCTTTTTGTTTCTTCGAGTGATGTTTTCAAGATATAAAATGCTAATCGGGAGGCAGTTTTTGGCCCAATTGTAGGTAATTTAGATAATTCTTCTATTAATCTGGTCATAGAAGGGGTTAAATACATTTTTTCAAACCAACCCTTTTAATAATCCAAAGATGTTCATCCCACCAGTCGTTTTCATCATTTGTTCTACGGCTAAGTCTTGTGCCTTTGAAAGTGCCTCATTTACCCCGGCACAGACTAAATCCTCTAACATCTGCTTTTCTTGAGGATTAATTATGGCTTTTTCTATGGTAATACTGATGATTTCTTTTTGTCCATTAGCCGTAACTTGAACCATCCCACCACCAACACTGGCGGTGACTTTTTTAGAAGCCAGTTCTTTTTGAACCTTTTTAAATTGTGTTCCCATCTCTTGAACTTGTTTAAGAATGTTTTGAAACTCCATTTTTTAACTTATTCCTCCTTTTCTTTGGTAACTGGTAACTGGTGAATGGTAATTAGTTACCAATTATCCTTGTAATGGGTCAGTGAAATGGGGGATTCTCCTGAAAGTAGGAAGTAGGAGAGTAGGAAAGTAGGAAAGGGGGAGACATTACTCCCCGAAGAAGAATACCGTGCACATCCTTTATCCCTTTCCTACTTACCTACTACCTACTTGCCTACTATTTTCATTGCTTTGTCCTCCGCAGGTTAATGTTCATTTCCCCAAATAACTGACGTATTACTCGATATTCAAGTTTTTTTTAAGATTAAGTGGTTTATCCTTTTTTAACCGCAAAGAACGCAAAGAAATTAACCGCAAAGAACGCAAAGATTATAGTGCTCTGTTAAGATTGAATTTGCATGTTAC
>JBFLXS010000507.1 GCA_040755795.1 bacterium
GTTTGTGTCATAAGTTTGTCCTCCTTATTTTAGTTAGTTAATACTTTTTGTATAGTATACCATAAAATCTTTCGCAGGTCAAACTTGACACTTTATCATATCATCTCTGTGACTCTGTGGCTATATCTCTGAACGGTTACCAAAAATGATATTCTGATTAAAGGAAAATATGTTCACATTAAAGCAAATATTGCAACTTAGAAAATCCTTCAATGAGGTGAAGGAAAGAAAAAAGAAAAGAAGGTTTAAGATAAACAAAGGACTATTGCGAAGGTTTCGTGAAGAAAGTGTGGGCAACCAAAAATTACTCCAAAAAACAGTTGACCAGTTAAAATCCAATGGTATCAAAGTTATTTTAGCCGAAAAAAAAGATGATGCCTTAAATTTCTTAAAAGAAGAACTCAAAGATTATAATGTTATTGTCAAATCTAAATCAAATGTCTCCAAAGAACTTAAAATTACAGACTTTTTAAATGAGATAGGAAAAACTGTTGTGGAAACCGACATTGGCGATAGACTTCTTCAGATTACAAATGAAAAGCCTTCTCACCCAACCGGTCCTGCAAGTCATCTCTCCATAAATGATATTCAACTGGCTCTGGAAAACTACTTCGGACATAAAATAAGTAATGTTCCAGAAGAGATTGTAGCTGAGATAAAAAAGGATATAATTTCGTATATCAATAAGGCAGAAGTGGCAATTGTTGGAGCAAATGCGATTACCGCAGATGAAGGAGCAATTGTCATTATCCATAATGAAGGGAATGTCTCGGAAATAATTCAAAAAACGAATAAATTGATTGTGGTTACTGGCGTGGAGAAGATATATAATAATTTGGAAAATGCCATAACTATGGTTAAGGCTTTGACTTACAACGCCACTGGAGCAAAAACAACCTCATTTATCAACATTATCACGGCTCCAAGTAAAACTGCGGATATAGAGAAAAAACTTATCAAGGGTGTTTATAGCCCACAAGAAATAATCGTAATCCTCCTTAATAATAAAAGAGAAGAGATTAGTCAAAGTAAGTTTAAAGAATTATTGTATTGTATCGGTTGTGGTTTCTGCTTGGTTGCCTGTCCGATGTATTTAACTGTTGGAGATAGATACGGTGTGGATGAAAATATCGGCGGGAGAGGTATTTTATTATCTTATTTAAGGGATGAAAACAAACAGGCGGCAAAAACAGCTAATCTTTGTCTGAGTTGTTTTAATTGTAAAAAAAACTGTCCGATAAATATTAATATTCCGAGGATGGTGTGGCAGATACGAAAGATGGAGGGGCAAAATAATTTAGTTGCTTTTATATATGCTCATTTTGTCTATATAGTTAATTCATTTGTAACTATTCACCCTGTAGGAAAGTAGAAGAGTAGGGAAGTAGGAAAGGAGAAGAAAATGAATGAGAAGTTAGATGATTTTAGACAACTTGTAGCAGAACTTCCCCCTAAAAATCATCTAAAAAGCAGATTTAAGTTTATGAGTATCAAGAAGATACGACCAAAATATATTTTAAAAGTGTACCTACGAATATTTTTAATATTTTAAAAAAATACTTGACAATTCTTACAATTTATGAGATAATATTTTTTATGAAGGATTAGAAATAAACCTGTCTGTTCAATTGTAGATACGAAAGTCTCAAAATCACTTTCAACATATCTTCTTAATTACCAATAGGTTATCTCAAATTTTTGTTTGTTTTTTGGGAGAAGTTTCGTTATAATTCTTCGTGTCCTTCGTGCTCTTTGTGGTGAATAATTACAGCATTAGTTACACCTGACTTCAGGCTATCAGAATAATCCTTGAATTACAGTTTTTTCCCAGGAGGAGGTAAATATGGCAATAAAAATGTGGGGTTTCAGTGCTTCAAAACAATCTAAACCCAGGGTACCAGATGCCGTTAAGGCGAATGTGGAGACGAAGGCAAACAATCTCATTGAGACTGTTCTGAAACCGAATCACATCAAGGTTCCTTCTAAAGATGAGCGATTTAACTACATCGTAGATATTTACTCGAAATGGTATCGAAACTATTTTTATTTCTGTGCAAAGTATGCCTGTCCTGGTCCATATGCCATTTCACCATTTTTTGAGGCAAAATTTGCTCGTCTGGAATATATTGGCAATGAATGTTTTAATCTTTCATACATGAGACACACAGAACAATGGTGGGAGCTCTACACCGAGTTATCTTTAGATGAGTGTTTGGATGCTATCAGGGATGAACCTCACTTCTTGCCGTAAAGAGAACCGCCTGACAACTTGTTGCCGCCGACCACCAGAGACAACGGGTAACTGTTCAGATAGTAATTCACCGCAGAGACGCAGAGGAACAGAGGAAAAAATATCTTTTTTTTCGTGTTTTTCGCGTTTTTCGGTGTTTAAAAAGGCTTAAAAACAGTTAGTCGAAAGTCCGTATTAAAAAATTAATGTAACTATTCACCACGAAGGGCACGGAGAGCACGAAGTGAAATTTGATGAATTATCGAATAGAGTCATTGGATGCGCTATAGCGGTGCATCGAACTCTTGGGCCAGGTTTGCTTGACACCGTGAA
>JBFLXS010000508.1 GCA_040755795.1 bacterium
GGATAAAGATAAACTTCTTGATTATCTTGAGATGAGCCTGCTGAAGGCAAAATCAAAGGGTAAGAATCAAATTGCACAAACCCAGGGACACATCCCATAAATCTCTAAAATCTGTGAAAAATCTTGCCACCTGTGCGGTTAGGTTTAGACTGCTAATTTGAGTTCCCCCCGTTGATGGGAACTGAAATCTCCCCCGCCAGCGGGGGACATTTGGTAGCCTAAAACCTAATCATACAGATCGAAAAGATGTGGAAAAAAAATATACAGTTACCTGAAATTGAGGACACGGTTTCTACGGAGGTAGAATTATTAACTTCAATCTAAATAATAAATCTTATAGATTTTCCTGAATGGATACTTTCTGTCTCCTCTTATCCCCTCCCACACCTCTTTTAAAAAACCTTTTTCTAATAAGATATAATAGAATCTTTGTGGTTTTTCTATAGTCTTAACTAATTTAGCCTTCAACGGGATTTGATTAATATAGTTCATATCAATAGATACATAAGTATTATGAACTTTGTTCAGGTCAAATATTTCTTCTACATCCGGGTATAACTTTTTAATATCCTTAGCAACATCACTCTTCTTGGCAACATCATCTGGATAGAACACTTTTAAATTAGGATTTGTTTTAAATTCTGTGTAAAATAATATGGAAAAGTAATTAAATGAATCAACTATCAAATTACTATTTGGATGATTTTTATAAAAGGTATAAGTTTCTCTATATACATAATCTTGAATTCTGCTATTATCCACATAAACAGCACCAATTGATGTCAAAAAAAGAAGTATTATAGATGAGACTAAAAATTTCTTATTCATCTTTCTAACTAAAAAATATGCTAAAATAAGTAATGCAGAAAGGGTTATTATTGAGGTATATCTTTCATCCCTCTCGGTAGGTAGATAATAAAAGAGACTTACTGAACCATAGAAAAGGTATAAAAAGCATGGAATCAACCAACAAAGTAATATGTTAACCTTCTTATCTCTTTTAAAAAGGAGATAAACAATGATTGGCAGGATAAAATAATAAAAGAGACCAAATTCCTGATTTGTAGTCAGCATAAGTAAAGGTTCAATAACCCAATTGCTTCCTCTTAGAATGTTTATATCATCTCTACTAGAGGGCCATCTTTCATATATCTTATGATGTCTGTAGAAGTAATCACCTATCTGGAAATAATATAAAGTTAATTCCAAACCCACTATCAATAAAAAACCTAAAGGCACCAAAAAATAATTGATTTTGATCTTTCGTTTATAGAGTATATAAAAAATAAAAAATAGACAAATGACTACCGTTGATTCTTTGATTAAATAAGAAATACCCAACGAGATACCAGATAATAAATACCATATTTTCTTTTCATTATCTTCACCTTTTAAAAATAAATAAATAGTTAAACCCGTAAAAAAACATAGTACTATATCTGGAAATAAATGAGTAGAATATATTACATCTAAGGGATAGAAGGAAAGTAAAAAGGCTCCTATTAATCCTACCTTTTCATCAAAAAGTAATTTTCCCAAATGATAAATTAGGATTATATTCCCTATAGAACAGAGCAAAGAAAATAAGATTGAACTAAATTCATTAACGCCAAATAAGAAAAAGAAAAAAGATGTAGGTATGACTAATCCAATTCGTAGTGCCCAGAGATTATCTCCCGGTACAAAATCACCTATAGAGTATTTATAAGCTTGGGTTATATAGTGTTTATCATCACCTCCAACATAACCACTAAAAAATATTAATCTTAGAATCAATCCACCAAGAATAATGATAATTAAGTAATAGAGATTTGTTTTTTTTGGCTTTTGCATGTTATCTTCTCCTTTACCCCGTTAGATAACTTTTTTTTGTAACCGTTCAGGATATAGCCACAGAGTCACAGAGAACACAGAGGGAATATATAACCACGAATGAACACGAATAATAAAAAGATTCCACCTGTGCGATTAGACTAATTCATCGCAGAGACGCAAAGGAAAAATATAATGTAAAATGTAAAATAGGAAATGAAAAATGGGAAATTTTACTACTTCGCAAGACTCATTACCTTTCAGTTATACATTTTCATTGGACATTTCTCATTTTACATTATCCATTTTACCTTTAACCGTACAGGTGGAAAAGATTTGTAGTGCGAGGCGTTAGCCTCGCTTCTGGCAAGCAGGAAAGCGAACCTAAAGGTTCGCACTACATTTATCGAATGTCACACAGGTTAATTCATGTGCATTGGTGGCTAATTTCTCTAATTCTCTGTGAACTCTGTGCCTCTGTGGCTGAACGGTTACAAAATTTTACCACACCTTCCTTAAAAAGTCAACCAGTTTTTTCAAGGTCAAAAATCTCTACTTGACAAAAATGACAATGTAATCTATAATATTTAAAAATGAAGATAATAGTTTGTATAAAGCAGGTGCCTGAAACCTCTGCGGTAAGGATAGACCCAAAGACGCATACTTTAATTCGCGAAGGGGTAAAATCTATCATCAATCCCTTTGATATGAATGCGATAGAAACGGCTTTGCAACTAAAGGAAA
>JBFLXS010000509.1 GCA_040755795.1 bacterium
TCTATATCACTGGCAAGATTCAGGATTACATCCCCGCTTCTTGCAGTATTACGGTAGAGATAGACTCTGAAGGCAATTATGGCTCAGATAAAGATGGTCAGATAAAAGAGCGGCAGGATTTAATCCAGCCAATCGATATGAATACCGAGTCTCAGGAGTTGCCACAAAAGGCGGCAAAACTCAATGCCAGCTTTAACTTCCATCCCACTAACTTACTTACCCAGGGCAGTCATACCTTCCGGGTAACGATAAAAAACCCTGCCGGACTTATCGGCACTTCGACGACAAAAGAAGGCTTTGACTGGATACCGTTTGAGATAATACCAAAACCTACTTTATTATGGCAAAAGGAGTTTGAGCAGAATGTTGGAAATATCTCAATGACTGGAGATGGTAAATATATTGTAGTTGATACAATGCCTGATGAATCAGAAACAAATAAAATATATATGTTTGATAAAGAAGGTAATATCGTCTGGCAACATAGCTCAACAGAGTATGGAAGTACTAGTTTCTGTTTCATATCCATCAGCAAAAATGGAAGTTATATCGCTGCAGGTATGAGTATTCCAGGAGAATTCGAGGGAATGTCTGGTTTATTGTATTTTGATAAAAATGGAAAGTTGTTGTGGAAAGTGAGTGGAGTACTACCAGATGATTTTTCTCTCTCTGATGATGGAGAATACATATTGATGGCTGATCCGATAGGAAGTTGGTATGTCTGGTTATACAACAAGAATGGTGAAAAACTTTGGGAAAAAACAGGTATTATGGGGGCACCTATAATATCTGGAGATGGAAATTATATCTTGATTTATAATCAATTATTTAATAAAGAGGGTAGTCTTTTGTGGGGAAAGGATGGATTTATTCGTAGTGGAATCTCAAAGAATGGCAATATAATTGTAGGTTGGCGTCATAGTACTCTCCGCACATTTGATCTTTCAGGAAATCTCCTTGGAGAATACAGTTGTAAGAGTAAAAATGAAGTTCTTTACCCTGTCCTTTCAGAAAATGGGGAATATATAATTGCTACTAATAATCTAATGGATAAGGCTTACTTTTTCAATAATAACTGTTCACTACTTTGGGAAAAGGAATATAGTAGTCATGATCTAAAAGAATTTGGTGCTATTACGAATGATGGTAAATATTGTGCTGTGGTTTATGGAAGTCTTTCTATTGACATTTTTAATGAAAAGGGCGAGATAGTAGGACAGATAAATTTGGAAAGTGAGAACGGAGGAGAAGTAATAATGCCATGGTCATCTGATGGGAGGTATATGGCAATTACCGAACGGAAGAAAAAGTTATACTTTTATGATACCAGTAGTATTATTAAATAATTTAGGAGAATAGGAGGGAAAAAGGATGTTGCAGAAACTTAAAATATTTTCTTTAATGGGTCTTTGTATCTTTAGTGGAGTATTATTTTCAACAGATATTTTTTCTCAAACTACAGCTACGGTGGATATTACTAATCCAACAGATGGAAGTATAGTGCGGGGAACTTGTTCTATATCAGCAGGGATAACCGTTTCGTACGGATTTCAACAGACACCTACACATGGACCAAGAAATTCAAATTTTGGATGGAGACCAACTACAAATAGCTTTCATTATGGGGTTGATACTGCTGACCAAAATAATACCCCAGTGCGGGCAGTAGAAGGGGGAACTGCTTACGTCAGCTGGTTTACAGGATATGGAAGGACGGTTATTATAGACCACGGAGATGAGCTTTATACCCTTTACGCACATCTTTCTACATATACTGTTAGTAGTGGCCAACAAGTAAATGCTAATGCGGTAATAGGACGATCAGGAAATAGTGGAGGTAATTATGGTTATCATTTACATTTTGGAGTAACACAAGTTCCACAAGGGACAAATTTAACATGGGAAGATATAGGGGCTGATCATACAGTTTCTCAATATAGAATCAATCCTGACGATTACCTCCCGACAGCAAGGATAAGAGTTAACACTACTATTGATAGGAATCAACTTCACTCTCATGATTACCCAGCAGGTACTACTAACATTAGTTACTCCACACCGTGGAATACCACTCAAAATGAAGATGGAACACATACCGTAGGAGTAGAGACTCAGAGATTAAGCACCTTGGCCAACGGAAACCTTGATACGAGAGAAATAGGAACGGATAGTGTCCAAGTAATAGTAGATAATAGTACAAGAGTAGTTGAAGTGCCAATTCAGAAGTCTGCCTCGCCGGCCACTCCTATTGCTGGCGGGTTTCAAGCGGCTTCATCATTGTTTTTCTGGGACAACCAGGGAAATCGCTGGGAGCGGTGGATTAATTCTAATCTACGCGTGGATTCAGATAACATCATCCGCTATAATGCCGGCACCTCTAACCTCGATAACCCAAACCTTCGACATCGGGTCTATCTTGAGAGCAGAATCTATCCACCAGGCTCGATGTATCCTAAAGCCTCCTGCGTTAATAAGAAGGAGATGCAGGCGATTACCTATACCTACGCCTCTCAACCCTTTGCCCTTTTACCCTTTACTAAAGAAGATG
>JBFLXS010000510.1 GCA_040755795.1 bacterium
GAAAGAGTTGCTTATCCCTTAGAAGCAACAGGGGGAGGCTAAGAGGGACTACTGAGAAGTGATAGTTAGGTAAGATAGAGGAAGCAAGAAGAAAGAGACGGTGAAGTGCAGCTTTTTCTAACCCTTCGCTGCACCTGACTGCGAGGGGCTGTGGCGTGATTGAGATAGTTTTGTAAATTCTCAGAGTTTTATCTTGCTTACAAAGTTTAGTGATAATTCCCCCTCGCAGCAGGTGAGCTCAATTGTTAGACTTCTTCAGTTTATCAGGTGACAGAAACTTAAATTTTGTGGTATAATGGTAGCTATGAATAGAGAACGAAGAAAGATTATAGGCAATATTTTTGGAGATGCTGCTAAATATACGCTGACAGCAGGTGTGATTGGTAGTATTTTGTCTGGTAGGTACTCTTTATTATCAAGCATTGGAATCGGTGTGTTCTTTATTGTATTTCTTCTGTTGGCGTATTTTATAACACCAAAAGATGAGGGAGGTTGAAGATGGAACTATATCTCTTTGTTACACTTGGGATAGCAGCAACAGCAGGTATAGCTTTCTTGATATTTTTCAAACTTCAAGACAGAAAAAAACATATTCATTAAAGCCAAGCCTGCCTAACGAATTGCTGCACCTGACCCTCGCTTCGCTCGGGCAGGAGAGCTTGGTCGTTAGCTGCTCATTGCGGGCAAAGAAAGGAGGAAAAAAATAATTAAATTGACTATAGAGAATGGAGGTGTAAAAGATGGCTATTCAAGCTGAGAGAAAATATCAAATATTTATTAGTTCCTCATATAAGGATCTAATAGAACAAAGGAAAGCTATTATTGATCAAACTCTGGCAATGGGACATATTCCTTCAGGAATGGAAATGTTTACAGCAGGAGACGAAGAAGATCTTAAAGTTATTCAAAAGGCTATAGATCAATGCGACATCTATGTAGTACTTGTTGGAACCCGTTTTGGATCAGTAAAAAATACCCAGAGTTTTACCCAGATAGAATTTAGGTATGCCAGACAAGTTGGAAAACCAATTCTCGCTTTTCTCTTGGAAGAAAAAGAATTGAAAGAAGAACGTGACAAGATACAAACTGATGATCCTGAAAGAAAATATGATGAGGTATTGAAAGGTTTTAGAAAAGAGGTTATAGGTGAAGAAGGTAAAAGAAGGATTATAGATTTTTTTAAAAAAGGCGATATTGGAGATCTTAAGGCAAAATTTTCAAATGCCCTTACTCGATTGATTAACAGCCCAGAATTCAAAATGCCAGGTTGGGTTCGAGCTAGCGAAGAATTGCTCAGTTTAGGGCCAATCACTAAAGATCCATTCATAAGAGGTATTATAGAAAAATTAAAGACTTTTGACCTTCTTACAAAACGTTCTACAACAATGAATCCTGATCTCAAACGAGGAATGGCTTCATATTTTTGGGACAGATGTTTTGCTGAGATCATAGATTTAGGTATTAAGGACTTATTCTTTGAATCAGGTTCAACTATTGCTTATCTTTCATCAGAATTTTCTGAACGTTTAACAACTCCTGCAGGACAAGAAGTCATCAGTGAATTACGCATCAAAACCAACAATATCCTTACTTACTTGGAGCTTGTTTTAACAAGAAACATACAGATAGAGCTTAGACCTTATGGCTCTCCAGAAAAGAGATTTGGTGCAACTTTTGGTGATCTTACTCGGTTACCAGAATATAGAACTCCTCCTGAACCTGATCCTTTAGGGAAAAAAGCAAAAGAAGCTGTCCAAAAAATGTCAGAACACATAAAAGAGGGCAGTAAAAAGTTACTTTTATTTGCTACGGCTTCTGGGTTGAATATTGATAAAGACTCGCAATTTCCGTTAGGACCTCATGTTGGCAGCTATTATAACAAATTATTTAAGCGAGCTCTTTTTACAACCGGATGTCCCATAGTGCTCTTTATTGATGCCACAAAAATTGAGGAAATTCCTTTCAATCCTCAACATTGTTTTTCGGTATGCGATAGTGAAATATCCTGGGAAAGCGTTTGTAATAAAATCCCTCTTGCACTTTGTATAGGAGCAAAAGATGAAAGCCAAAGAGAAAGAATCATAACACAGGTTAAACAATATGGTTTTGTCTTTATAGATCCCGTTGATCCAACGAAACAAGAAGAATACTCCTGCTATCCAATCTTAGCCCGTAATGAAAAATACAATAGCATACTTCCATTAGTCACTTTCCAAAAATTAAAAGGGGGTAAGTTAGGGTCGGATGGAATACAGGAATAAGAAGAAAAGAAAAAAGAGGGCAAAGTGGAACTTTTGCTAACCAGCCGTTGCAGTGGACGGCGGGGGACTGTGCCGTGATTGAAAGTTTTGTAGTATCTCAAAGGTTAATCGTGTTTACAAAGTTTGGTGGTAGTTCTCCCGCCGCCGCTGAACTTGATCGTTAGACACGCGAGGAAATAAACCGAGGAGGTGATTGTTAATGTCACAATTGACAATGGAAGGGGTGTATCATAATGGTCTTGTCATTCCACAAGAAGATGTACCATACAATTCCGATATGCGAGTC
>JBFLXS010000511.1 GCA_040755795.1 bacterium
TGATCAGGTTATCGGTAAAGGGAAAAGATCAATTGGTTGTTACCGATTACCTGATTACCGATTACCTTGCACTTCATTTGGGTAAATAGTTACTATATTTCAATGGCTACACCAATAATCTTTTCTGTTATCTGATTTATTTCCATATCTTCTCTGTAAACTCTTGCGTCTCTGCGGTAAATTACCACCTGAACGGTTACTATTTTTCAATCTCTGAGAAATTGGCTATTTTTAAAAATAAACCGGCTATCATCGCCAATAACGCCAGTCTGTTCTTTCGTAACTCCTTATCCTCAACCATCACCATGACCTCATCAAAGAAATTATCAATTGGTTGGCGAAGTTGGGCTAATGTCCATAGATAGTTTGAATAATCCTTTTTTATCAGATAAGATTCTAATTCTTCTTTAATCCTTAGATAAACAGCATAAAGATTTTTTTCAGAATCTTCTACAAATAATTCCTTTCTGACTTCTGATTTGTGAGTTTTGATTTCTGTTTTCACGATATTCATTGCCCGTTTAAAGGCAATAATTAGTGGTTCAAAGTCAGCGGTTTTAGAAAATTTTGATAAAGCATCAGCCCTCTGGAGCACATCCAGAATATCATCTACACCTACGGATAATAAGCCTTGAGCTTGACTTGAAGTTACTATCCCTGGTTGTGAAAACATACCATTTATCAATATATTTTGCAATCTCTGGGTTAAAAAGGTTAACACCTCAATCGCTACCTTTTCTTTATCTCTTTTTATCTTACCCTCTAATAAAATCAAGGCATAGTCAATTAATTCCTGTAAAGATAAGGGAGGAATAGATGGGGTTGCGGGAATTTTAAAAAACTCAGCCGCTAAAATATTAATTATTCCCTGTGCCTGCCTTCTAAGTGCATACGGGTCTTCAGAACCACTCGGGATTAATCCAACACTAAAACAACCCACGATTGAATCTATTTTATCAGCAAGGCTCACGATGCTTCCAGTTAGGGTTTGTGGTAAAACCCCATCCGCCGAACTCGGTAAATAATGTTCCCAGATTGCTCTGGCAACATCTTTATCTTCACCCGAACTCAGGGCATAGTAATAGCCCATTATTCCTTGAAGTTTCGGAAACTCGCCAACCATTTCTGTGGATAAATCTGTCTTTGACAGTAATGCCGCTCGACTTGCCTTTGCGGTAATCTCTGGGGCTATTTTTTTCGAGATAAACCCGGCTAATTTTACAATTCTAAGTGTTTTCTCATAAACCGTGCCCAAATCCTCCTGCCAGACCCTTTCTTTTTCCTCCTCTACCCGTGATTCTAACGAAATCTTTTTATCTTGACTAAAAAAGAAAAAGGCATCGGATAGTCTTGCCGAAAGCACCCGCTCATTCCCTGCACGAATAATATTGAGCGTATCCTTAGTCACCTTTTCAGGATTAGTATTGGCGATGACTAAGAAATTTGGCAAAAAGTTATTTTCTTTATCGACAAGATGAAAATACCGTTGATGTTCGCGCATTGCCGAAACTAATACCTCTGGTGGTAATTTTAAGGATTCTTTTGCAAAGTTTCCCACAACCACCGTTGGATATTCTACTAAATAGAGAACCTCATCTAATAATTCATCAAGTTGCGGGGCAAGGCAATTATTATCTTCACAATATGCCTTTATCTCATTGAGAATCATTGTTCGCCTTTTCGCCTGGTTCACGATGACAAAATTTTCCTTGAGTTTATCTTCATATTCAGCCGGCTGATTAATTTTAATCACCCGGTTCGATAAAAATCGATGTCCATAAGAAATATTATCTGATTTCATACCGCTGAGTTCGAATTTTAGTTTCTCTTCACCCAAAAGGGCTAATATCCAGCGGACAGGTCGGGCAAAATAGAAATTTTTATCCTGCCAATACATCGATTTTGGGAAGGAGATAGATTTAATGACTTCCAGGAGGATTTTAGTTAAAACCTCTTTAGTTTCCTTGCCTGGCATTGTTTTATGTGCCAGGATATAGATACCTTTTGGTGTTTCTTTAAATTTTAATTCTTCTACGGCGATTCCTTGACTTCTGGCAAAGCCTATCGCGGCTTGAGTAGGTTTTCCGTCGGTGTTAAAAGCCGCATTCTTAGGCGGACCAATTGTTTCTGAAACTAAATCCTTTTGTCTTGAGGCGACCTCCTGAACATACAGCACTAATCTTCTTGGTGTGCCATAACTAAAAATACCCTTCTGTTCAATTCTTTCTTCTTGAAAAGCCGTATTGGTCAGGTTTTTTAACTGCTCCAGCGCCGGGGGAATATATCTTGCAGGTATCTCTTCTGTGCCTATTTCTAACAACAAATCTTTATTCATTCTGAAGATATTTTACTATACTTTTATATTTCTGTCAATAAAAATCGTAACTATTCACCCTGTAGGAAAGTAGGGAAGTAGGAAAGTAGGAAAGGGGAGACATTGTCCCCAGAAGAGGAATACCGTGCACATCCTTTATCCCTTTCCTACTACCTACTTGCCTACTATTTCCTCCTGAAAGTAGGAAGTAGGAGAGTAGGAAAGTAAGAA
>JBFLXS010000512.1 GCA_040755795.1 bacterium
TGCCAGGGCAACCTTAGCCATAAATTCAGGACTGAAACTTTTTCGCATTTTCGGACCTCCTTTTTACCATACATTATACCACATAATGTATCTTAACTACTGGTCCGAAAAACCCCTACCATTATATTCTGTAATTACCTAAAATAATTTCTCTGATTTCTTTTCGATTTAATTCTGGAACAATCCGTCCAGATTCGGGAAATAATTCTAATCGTTCTACTGCTTCAAAGACTTGTGCAGTAAACATTTTTGCATAATAATTTGAATCCCTTGCAATAAAATTTGCTATAGCTTCAATATCATCCAGAGATTGAGGTGTGTCCATTTTATTTTAGCCATCTTTTCATCTTCTCTTTTGCTTCTTCATGAGAAATACATTGCCCTTTATCTGCTTGAGCAATTCCTTTTTCAATCTTTGCAAGTAAATATAAGCGTTCCATTGCATCTTCAATCATAGTTTTTTTTGGTAAGTCACGCAAAGTATCCATTATCTTTTCTTTCTCTAAAGTAATCATTTCTTTGACTCCTTTATTTGTTAGATTCTCTTATCCTTCATCATTTTTTTCGTTTCTCGCAAAGGCTAACGCTGAGTTCAGCGGCGGGGGGAGGATTGTCACTAAACTTTATAAGCACGATTACTCCTTCAGATACTACAAAACTTTCAATCACGGCACAATCCCCCGCCGTCCGCTGCAACAATTCGTAGATTTAGGGTTTGATGCTTATGGGCACTTCATCTATATACCCATCTATTCCCTTTGCTTCCTCCTCAGGGTCAGACATTCTGTATACTTTTCCTAATGTTTCGGCAACGCGTTTCATTATGTAACTTCCTCATTTTTAATCTTGATTTTCCTCATGAATGTTTTTGTCCTCCAATAGCCGCCTTAAACCTTTCATAGTATCGGAACGGGAAAGTTTCATCGATCCGCACTAAATTCGTTCGCAAAAAATGGAGATTAATGAAAGTTTTATTTTTAAGATACAAATAAGAGAGTAAATGATTGGTTTCATCGTATTTGATCTGGTCAAATTTAAGGTAAATGCTTTGCCCTTTTAGTTTATCCCATAACCAGTTAATAGCTTTATTCTCTCTACCCGATACTGCCTTAATACCTATCAATCTCACCATAAGATCATTCGTAAGCTCCATTTCATTCGGTGTAATCACACGCCTCACGCGTAGATATTTTTCTTTCCCATTGTTATTAATGTCAATTTTCGAGCCGAAGGTCATCTTTCTGGGGTCGATCTTTTTGTCAAATTGGACTGGATCATGGAATATGTAGGGTAATGTTTGTATTTGTTGTCGATAATCTATCTCCTTCCCTTCTGGTTTAACAATCTCGATAATGCTTTTATCAAAGATATCTCTTTGCTCGATACCCAATTTCTTTCTAATGATGGGTAAAAAAGACTCATTTATTTCATAACCTATCGAGTTTCTATGAAGGTTTTTTGCAGAGAGAGAAGTTGTCCCACTGCCCAAGAAAGGGTCAAGTACGGTTTCCCCAACAAAACTAAACATTTTAATCAATCGTTTGGGAAGTTCCTCAGGAAACATAGCCAGATGATGATTCTGTTTTTCACCAGGAAAATTCCAATGTCCAGCAAAATATTCGTTCCATTCCTCTACGGATAGGATGGACTGTCCCTTTGCTGTTTTATTGATCTTTGGGGAGCATCCGGGCTTCTTAAATAGTAGAATAAACTCATAATCAATCTTAACAATACCATTGCGTGGATAAGGATATGAACCCATAATGGTGGCACCGCCTGTGGTATTGCAAGTTGTTACCTTTTGCCAAATGAGGGCTCCCATATAATCAAACCCGATGGACTCGCAAAATTTGATAATTTCGGTTCTTATAGGAATTACCTTGTATCGGCCATAATAGACGGCTCTTGCGAATTGGTCTCCAATATTGATACACAATCGACAACCTGTATGTAATGTCCGATAGCTCTCCTTCCAGACTAAGTTCAAATTGTTGATGTATTCTTCATATGTGTCATGGAAGCCGATCTGGTGAATATTGTCGTAGTCCTTAAGTTGCCAATATGGGGGTGAGGTAATAATAAGGTGGACAGAATCATTACTCACTTCCTGCATAGATCTTGAATCGGCAATTATAATTTTATGTCGTGTCATATCTTCCATATTCGCTTACCCCTTCTTTTGTTAGGTAAAAACTATGCTTTGCCATCTTTTTCTTTTCTTATCACTTTTGTTATCAATAAGTTATGCAAAAAATAAATTCAATATTCAAGGTTTGACTCCTAACTCTCTGCTTAATTCGTTAGGTATAAAACTTCTTCTGCAATTATTATTTTTTCCCCTTGCCGAAAGTCCATTCCTTAATCAAGGTTTTGTCTTAATTCTTCTCATCTATAGTAACTACATTACACTCGATATTCAAGTTTTTTTAAGATTAAGTGGTTTATCCTTTTTTAACCGCAAAGAACGCAAAGAAATTAACCGCAAAGAACGCAAAGATTATAGGTTGTTCACCACCCTTTTAATTCCTTC
>JBFLXS010000513.1 GCA_040755795.1 bacterium
TCGAACCCAATATTCCCGAGCCAGGTAAATGGCGATGGAACTGTCGAGGTTCACAAGGACAACGACTTGCCTCAGGGATATACATTTACTTAGTGACAAATGATAAAGGCCAGAGGAAAACAGGGAAACTGGGAATTTTGAGGTAAATGGTAGAAGTGGTAAAAGAGGATAAACATATAAATAAACTGTAATCGTTCAGCTATCAGGTGTCAGCAGTCAAATACCAGTAGGAAAATTGGGACAGTAGCAGATTTTACGATTTTGCTTATTCTCCTGCATTAGATGCCAGTGCCCTTCTTAAAGGCTGATGGCTGAAAGCTGACACCTGAAGGCTTACAAATTATTTACTAAACTTGAGACTCTATTATGCCCAACATAGAAATAACTGAAAAAATAATTAAATCACATGGTTTGACAATGGAAGAATATGATAGAATCTGTCAGATTCTCGGGCGTCAACCTAATTATACGGAGTTAGGTATATATTCGGTGATGTGGAGTGAACACTGTAGTTATAAAAGCTCGCGGGTAGTTTTAAAATCATTCCCAACACAAGCACCCTGGATTTTGCAAGGTCCTGGTGAAAATGCGGGAATAATTGATATTGGTGAAAATCTTGCTGTAGTGATGAAAATTGAAAGTCATAATCATCCCTCGGCTGTAGAACCTTATCAAGGTGCGGCAACCGGTGTCGGTGGCATCATTCGTGATATATTCACAATGGGCGCTCGACCACTTGCACTTCTGGATTCACTTAGATTTGGTGAATTAAATCATCCCAGATGCCGATATTTGCTAAATGGGGTTGTTGCCGGAATTGCTGGCTATGGAAATTGTATTGGCATTCCAACGGTTGCTGGTGAGATCTATTTTGAGGATACTTACAAAGAAAATCCATTAGTTAATGCGATGTGTGTTGGAATAATAAACCATAATGAGATTATCAAAGGAATAGCGACTGGTGAGGGAAATCCGATTATTTATGTTGGTTCTGCCACAGGTAGAGATGGACTCCACGGCGTAACCTTTGCCTCGCGTGAATTGACAGAAGAATCCTATGAAGATAGACCATCAGTTCAGGTTGGCGACCCATTTATGGAAAAACTATTGCTTGAAGCCTGCCTTGAACTGGCAAAAACAGGCTGTATCGTGGGTATGCAGGATATGGGTGGGGCAGGACTTACCTGCTCAACCTGCGAAATGGCTTCAAAAGGCAATAGCGGGATGGAAATAGAATTAAATAATGTCCCAAGACGAGAAAAGGGAATGATTCCTTATGAAGTTATGCTTTCGGAATCTCAAGAAAGAATGCTTATCTGTATCAAAAAAGGCACTGAAGATAAGGTTAAAAAGATATTTGAAAAATGGGACTTGCACGCCGTAGTCATTGGCAAGGTAACCGCAGATGGAATATTAAGGGTAAAAGATAATGGTCAGGTAGTGGCTGAGATTCCTGCGAAATCATTAGCCGAAGATGCCCCGGTGTATCGCCGTCCACAACAAAAACCTGTTTATCTTGACCATGTCCAAAACTTTAATACCGATAATCTACCCAAACCAGATGATTATAATGAAATTTTACTTAAATTAATCACCTCACCAAATATTGGATTAAAAGAAAAGGTCTATGAACAATATGACCATATGGTCAGGACAAATACAGAGGTTTTACCTGGTAAAGGCGATGCGGCGGTCTTGAATATCAAAGGCACACAAAAGGCTATTGCCGTAACTTGTGATGGAAATGGTAGATATTGCTATCTTGACCCTTATGTCGGTGGAATGATTGCGGTGGCAGAGGCGGCAAGAAATGTTGTTTGTGTTGGCGCCAAACCTTTAGCCATTACAAATTGCCTCAATTTCGGTAACCCGGAAAAACCAGAGGTGATGTGGCAATTCCAGAAGGTTGTCGAAGGAATGATTCAAGCGTGCAATATACTCCATACCCCGGTGACGGGTGGTAATGTTAGTTTTTATAATGAAAGTGAAGAGATAGCCATTTATCCAACTCCAGTTATCGGGATGTTAGGAATTATTGATGGTTATCGTGGCTCAGGGATAGGATTTAAGGATGAAGATGATATTATTGTTTTATTAGGAGAAACTAAAGAAGAGTTAGGTGGCTCTGAGTATCTCAAGGTCCTTCATCATCAGGTCGCAGGCAAACCTCCAATGATAGATTTAGAATGGGAAAATAATATCCAGGCTACCTGCCTTGCCGCAATTCAACAGGGAATTATCAAATCTGCTCATGACTGTGCTGAGGGAGGATTAGCCATTGCCTTAGCTGAATGCTGTATCGTAGGTAATATTGGGGCTGAGATTACCCTGGATTCAGAATTCATTGAACCACATTATTTACTTTTTGCCGAATCTCAGTCCCGAATTATTCTCAGTTTAAAAAAGGAAAATTTAGATGACCTGGAAAAACTTGCCTCCTTATATCAGGTTACCTTTTCTATTCTGGGTAAGGTTAAACCAGGTCACTTGCGAATTAATAACTGGATAGATATTCGGCCATCTTT
>JBFLXS010000514.1 GCA_040755795.1 bacterium
AAATTCGACCCTTTCAGGGTCGAGTAGTGCTCACGAGTCTTTTTCCGTAGATTATATCTACGGTTATGTGAAATTTAACACTTTCAGTGTTAAAAGGAAAAAAATGGAAGCTGAATAGTTACAAAATAGATTGAAATTTATAGAAATAGGTAGAAATTGATTGTGGAAAACAACAAATTTCCATAAATTTCTATTAGTTTCTATTAATTTCAATTTTTTTAATAATATCTCCCTATCTCCTTAATCTCCACATCTCCTTTTGTTACACCACCTGAACGCTTACGAGCGTTGATTTTATTAGCTTTCTCAAATCCAGAGTTTTTTCTTCACCTCCAGTTTTTTAAGTAGGAAGTGAGAAGTAAGAAAGGAAGTTGATTTCTCTTATATTAACTTCGGACTTTCCACTTTTTACATCTTACTTTTTATCCGAAAGTTTTCTTGCTAAATGGTAACTGATGAATGGTAATTAAGTTCCAATTACCAGAGATTCCCGGAGTCGTTCACAAAGTGCGTCGTGTTCATCCCAAAGAGCCTGTGGCAGTCGGTCTCCAAACTGGTTAAAGAATTCTGCAACACTTCTGGTTTCTTCAAGCCAGTCCTGTGGATTTACCTCGAAGAGGTGGTCTATAATCTCTGAAGGTAGGTCAAGACCAGTCATATCAAGGCTTTCTGGAGTAGGGACATAACCAATAGAGGTTTTTTTGGCTGATGTCTTACCGTTACAGCGGTCAATAATCCATTCGAGAACACGCAGGTTTTCACCATAGCCTGGCCAGAGGAATTTACCATCGTCCATTCTAAACCAATTAACATGGAATATCTTTGGTGGCTTTGTCATCTGGCGTCCCATTTTAAGCCAGTGACCAAAATAATCAGCCATATTGTAACCACAAAAGGGCAACATAGCCATTGGGTCGCGGCGAACTTCTCCCTGCTTTCCATACTGAGCCGCAGTCCGTTCTGAAGCCATAGTTGCTCCCATATAAACTCCATGCTCCCAATCAAATGCCTCGTAGACTAATGGGGCTAAATGTGCCCGTCTTCCACCAAAGATAATAGCCGTGATTGGCACTCCATGATGATGTTCTAATCGGTGGCTGGCGGAAGGACAATTAGCGATGGGCACCGTAAAACGACTGTTAGGGTGAGCACCTTTAATCGCATTACCGTCTTTATCAACCATCCCTGGTTTCCATGGTTTCCCTTGCCAGTCCATTCCTTCATCAGGAACTTGACCATCTCCATCTTCCCACCATACCGTTCCATCTGGTTTAAGAAGAACATTTGTATAAATGGTATCTTTTTGAATCATAGCCACTGCGTTTGGATTGGTTTGAGAATTAGTGCCAGGTGCGACGCCAAAAAATCCTGCTTCCGGATTAATTGCCCATAATGCCCCATCACTATCAATTCGCATCCAGGCAATATCATCACCTACAGTCCAGATTCTATAACCTTTTTTCTTTAATCCCTCTGGTGGAATAAGCATAGCCAGATTGGTTTTACCACAGGCACTTGGAAATGCGGCGGCAATATATTCGATATAGCCATTAGGTGACTCTATGCCCATAATTAACATATGTTCTGCCAGCCAGCCTTCTTTTTTCGCCAAATAACTGGCAATACGGAGGGCTAAACATTTTTTCCCGAGCAGGACATTTCCTCCGTATCCTGAGCCCACACTCCAGATAGTATTATCCTCCGGGAAATGTAAGATAAGTCGACGATTAATATCCAGGTCAGCCTTAGAATGCAAACATCTGGTAAATTCTCCCCATTCTCCTAATTTATCAAGCACCACTTTTCCCATTCGGGTCATAATCCGCATATTCAAGACAACATAAATGCTGTCGGTTAATTCTACGCCTATCTTGCTGAAAGGAGACCCGACAGGACCCATTGAAAATGGCACGACATACATTGTCCGTCCAACCATCGAGCCATTAAATATCTCACCAGCTTTTTTATAAGCCTCCTCTGGCGACATCCAGTTGTTAGTTGGTCCTGCCTCTTCCTTTGAGGATGTGCAAATATAGGTCAGGTTTTCTGTTCGAGCAACATCATTAAGGGCGGTGCGGTGGTAAAAACAGCCTGGTAATTTTTCTTGGTTCAGTTCAATTAATTCACCAGTCTTAATGGCTTCTTTTGTCAGGCGATGTTTTTCCTCCTCAGACCCATCGCACCAGTGAATACTATCTGGCTTACATAACCTTGCCATCTCATCAACCCAGGCAAGCAAAGCACTATTGTTAGTCATAACTATTTTCTCCTTCTTTTTGCTCATTGGTAATTAGTCACCAATTTTTAATTTCGGACATAATTAAAGTCTGTCTTTGGTTTTTAGTCTTTGGTCTTCTTATCCTCTCATTTTCATCCAATTCTCTAATCTCTAATTTGTTTAATTTACTAATTCGCTTAATTTTCCTCTAACATCTTCTTTATCTTTTCCTTACCAAGAAGTTTTATAAGATCTCTTTGTATTTTCTCTTCCCCAATGCTACGGATTACCTCTTTTTC
>JBFLXS010000515.1 GCA_040755795.1 bacterium
TTTAAAAGAAGAAATCACAACTAAATTAGCCACATTGACAGATAAAGAAGAAGAAAGACAAAATTTGTTAATTGATATTTTGCGGCGATTAGAAGATAAAGAAAAAGGTCGTGAAGAGGATTTAATGAACTGGTTAGAGTTCAAAGCCAAAAAATGGCAAGACCAGATTGAAGATAGGGTTAGTGAGCGATTAAGTCGTCTCCAGAATGAAATCGCTAACATAAATAAAAGAATTGATAATATCGTGGAAAAATTAGAATCAAAGAATGAGGAAAAATCAGATAAGGTTAAAAAAGAATAATTCAAGACGGTTCCCCAATAATTCTATTTTAAAAAACCTGATATTCATTGTGGGAATTATAGTAGGTTCAGTCCAACCTTCATCGGCCCTGGATGCACAAGACCATTATATCAGGGGAAATGAATATTTATACAACCACCAGTATTCAGAAGCCATCCTCGAATATAAATCTGCCTTAAAACTTAATCCTTACTACAAGTCTGCCTACCTTAATCTCGGTAAGGCATATCAAGCCAAAAGACTGTTTAAAGATGCTACTGCCTCATATAAAAAGGCTATTAGCCTGGATGAAAATTATGTTGAGGCATATATTAATTTAGCTCGATGCTATGAACTTCAGAATTTATTATCCCGTGCAAAAATAAATCTTGAAAAAGCAATTCGATTGGACCCTGTTAATCCTGAAGCACATTTCTACTTAGCGAATGTTTTATATAAGAATAACAAGATAAAAAACAGCATCGACGAATATCTTCAGACGACAAAAATTGACCCAACCTACTTTCAGGCTTACCTCAAATTGGGGTCTATCTATCTTAAAGATTTTGAGGATGATAAAAATGCCATTTATTATTTTAATCTGGCAAAAAAGACTAATCCCAGAAATGAAACATCCTATCTTAAATTAGGTGAGCTGTATTTTCAAAAAGGTTTATTTAATAAGGCGATTTCAGAATATAAAAAGGCAGTAGAACTAAATCCGACGAATCCTGTTGCCCTGACTAAATATGGATTGTTGTATCTAACAATTGGTGAATATAAAAATGCCCTACCGATATTTAAAAAGTTGATTGAACTCACACCTGCTAATTCCCTTGCTCATTATACATTAGGAATTATCTATGAGAAATCAGGGATGTTTGATGATGCCTTAAATGAATTTGAAACAACACTATCTCTTGACACAAACGATGAGGTTGCATTATTTAGAGAAGAGCAGATTATTTTAGAATTTAATCGGCTAGCAGTAGATTCACCTTTACGCAAAAAAGATAGTGAAAAACATCTCATTAGTGCGGAAAATTATCTCCAGGAAGGATTCTTGACTTTAGCCACTTTTGAATTTAAAAAATCTATCCTCCTTGACCCTCAGAATCCGAACACCCGCCTCGCTCTGGCTAAACTCTATGAACTTATTGGCAGGAAACAATTAGCCATTGACGAATTAATAAAAGTGGTTGAATTAACCCCAACTAACTTAGAGGCAAAAGATAGACTTGAAAGACTATACTTTGAGGATGAAACCTCATTAGTTAAAAAGGAAAAAATAGACCAGATTCCTGTATCAGAAATAGACTTAGTTGTTTGTGCCTATCCATCAAATCCAATTCACTTCGAGATGGAAGAGATTACACTTAGAATCTTACGCAGTATCCTAAACCAATTTCCACATATAACCTTAACAGAAGGAGGACTTATTCTTAATGATGAAAAGGAGATTATAGATGTGGGGCGAAAGTTAAAGGCTGAATTTGCCCTGGCACTAAAAATAAATGAAACTGAACAAAGGATTGATATTAATGCTGAATTGATTGACCTTAAAACCGTGAAAAAGATATTAAAAACTCAACTCCCGGTGAGAGGAAAGGATAAATTAATTAAGGCATTGACATTTTTAGCCGAAAAGGTTATAAATACTATCCCTACTCAAGGAGTGATAATGAGGCTCGCTGATGATAAAGTGATTATCAATCTTGGTAAAATACACGGGTTAAAACCTGACCAGATACTTGAGGTCTGGAAAAGAGAAGGTGAATTAGACCCATTTACTCAGCGGATAAAAAAACCTGAGTCAATAGGGAAAATTAAGGTAGTCGCAGTCGAACCTGAAATCTCAAAGGCACTAATAATTACCCCGATGACCTTAAAATTCATTGGTATAAATGATGTGGTTAAATTACCGTAACTATTTAGCCATCTAAAATGAAACAACAAGCACTGGTTGGCAGGTTCAAGGAGAAACGCCTATGCCCACAGGGAGTGGGCACAAACGAGGATGAAAATTGAGCATAGAGATTAGAGATTGGAGATTAGAGATTAGCAAGAGTGCAGGTTCTAATTCACTAATTCTCTAATCTCTAATTAACTATTTTCAGGGGAAACCGTCATGCCCCTGCGGGGCACAAAGGAGGATGAAAATTTTGCTTGAATTTCCAGCTTCCTTGTGTTATTCTTACTAAGAAAGAGGCAAGGAGACTTGCCCAAAAGAAATA
>JBFLXS010000516.1 GCA_040755795.1 bacterium
GTTAATGACCCTCTGGGTTATCTTTTGGGACTCCAAAATGTCAAGAAATACAAAAAGATGGCAGAAAATGAGGTAAAGCAATGCCTGGGACCGTAGATATAGCCTTAAGTCCTACGCAACGCTCTCCGATAGTTTTGCACACACCCTCCAAAAAAATGCTTGACAAAAGAGCTGGTTCTAATTAAAATAGTAATTATCGTAACTGTTTCCCCAAGTGAAGTATAAGGTAATCAATAATCGGTAATCAAATAATTAGTGTACCGATTACCGATTACCTGATAACCGATTACCTGAATTTCACTTCAGATGGCTAAAATGTTACTAATTATCTCCCTCGATAACCATCAATCTGTTGAAAAAGGAAAAATAATTGTAACCGTTCGGAGGTAAAAATGGACTCTGTAAATTTTTGGGTTGTTATTAGTGGCGGGGCATTTGGTGGTTTGCTACATGCCCTGTATCAGAATAATCATAGATTATTATTACCCGGTCTGCTTCGTAATGACCAGGTTCATATTTATCTGGGCTTTCTGGCTGATATACTTTTAGGGATAGGAGCAAGCCTGGCTATCCTTTATTTTATTGCTCCCGATACCCTGTTTAAACAGATCCCATTATCTATCATCTCTGGCTTTGGTGGGGGTTCATTCTTAGGAACATTAGCCAGTAAGATGGCTACGGAGTCCGAAAAGAAGAAGGTTGATACATTAGAAGAGGTAGTGGAAAACTATGCCAAAAGATATGATGAAATCCTTCGAGAATTGGAGGAAAGAGGGGGTGATAAATCATGACTAATCCGCAGACCGTAGAGATAAAAAGATTACTTAAGGAGATCGATAAGACAAAGAAACCCCAGGAGATGAAGGAGATTAGGGATAAGATACTGGAAAACTTAGATAAAAAGACAGAGACCATAAAACAGTTGATCCGTGAAAGGAAGTGAAAGTTCAAGATAAAAACCAGGATTTTTATTGGTGAACGGTAGTGCTCGGAGATTAAGTATCGGTTCCAGGTCTATGTTCCGAAGCGTCAAATCTTGCCAAAGGCAGTAATACGGATTATCCGTAGCGCTCTGACCTGTTTTAGCATGCCGTTCACCATTTTTACTACATTCACAGAAATCTCAAAGAACAGGAACTATTCAGCCACTGATGAACACGGATTAGTACGGATAAATACAGAGGATAGATGAGAAAGGGGGAAACGGAGAAACGGAGAAAGGGAGAAGGAGAGAAGGAGAGGAGACACGAGGCACTATACCTGAATTTGCCTTCAGCCTTGAACCTAATTACGGATATGGATAACCGGACACGATTCACGAATTTTTAGTGTTTCATCCGTGTCCATCTATGGCTGATTTGTTGAGGAGTATTCAATTTTAGTAAGGAGGAGTTATTGAATGGGGCTTCCTGCAAAAAAAATAGAAGAACGATGGACTTATGGTGATTATCTAAAATGGCCAAATGAAGAACGGTGGGAATTGATAGATGGAGTAGCCTATGATATGAGTCCATCTCCTTCAAGAAGGCATCAGGAAATAGTTGGAGAATTATACAGACAGATTTCAACTTATTTGTTGGACAAACCCTGTCAGGTGTATGTTGCCCCTTTTGATATCCGATTGCCTGAGGCTGACGAGGCGGAGGAAGAGATAGAAACCGTAGTTCAACCAGATATTGTCGTTGTTTGTGAGATGAAGAAACTTGATGACCGTGGATGTCTCGGTGCCCCGGATATAATCATAGAAATATTATCCCCATACACCGCCAAAAAAGACCTGATTACCAAATACCACTTATATGAAAGGCATCAGGTCAAACAGTACTGGATATTTGACCCGGTAACAGAAGAAGCGATGATATTTAAACTTAAAGAGAATAAGTATGTAGAGCCTGAAGAATATAAAAAAGAAGAGAAGATACCAGTGGATATCTTTAAAGGTTTAGAAATAGATTTGAGCACAATATTCCCTGCTGAGTGATGGACAAATGACACGAATAAAGAATAAGTAGGACACAAAGGGGTAAATTTCATACAAGAGGATGTGAAATTAAAGATGAAAAAAGGAAAAAATAAGGGGCTTTTGGATAAAAAGAGGTTTGAATGGATGGAGGAAGAAAGGATAAGGGAATTGAAAGCTCTATCTATTGAGCAAAGCACAGAAGCCCTTGAATCCCTTACATCGCCGTCCATATTAAATGCCTTTTTAAATAATTTCTCATTGGACAATCCGTTATGTTTAAAGCTTGGATTAAAAAATGGATTCATTGCCGGAAACTTTTAGAAAAATAATATCGTTTCTTGAAGAAGAAAAATTCGACTATCTCGTCATTGGTGGATTAGCATCAGCAACCCTTGGAGAACCAAGAATGACACAAGATGTGGTAACCGTTCACCGCAGAGATGATATGATAAAGTGTCAAGTTTGACCTGCGAAAGATTTTATGGTATACTATACAAAAAGTATTAACTAACTAAAATAAGGAGGACAAACTTATGACACAAACA
>JBFLXS010000517.1 GCA_040755795.1 bacterium
CCAGATTCGGAGCAGGAGTGGTAAGGAAGTGGCTTGGAGCAGAAGCAGCGAAGAAGTAGTCTGGAGAGAAAGTGACAAAGAAATGAATTGCTAACAAAACAATGAACCTGACAGAGCAGGTTATTTTATCGTTAGCCACAGAAAGAGATTGGAAAGTTGAATGATGGATTGTCCGTGTGCCATTGAATATGATGTGAATTAACGGGTAAGGGTATTGCCTCTGAAAAACTGTTATTCATTCGGAGACCATTGAAGGCAAAGATATAATGAGTAAATCCTTGTGTTTGTTTTATGCTTGTTTTAACCCCATTTCTAAAATAATTATAAAAATATGCTTAAAAGTTATTGACATTTTATAACGAGTAAATTATAATATAATTGAGAGGGGGCATAATAGGAAATGTTCAAGATAAACTTTTACAGGGATGCACAAGGTAAACAGCCGATAAAAGAATACCTTGTAGATCTGGCGGGCAAGTCTGATAAAGATAGCCGTATCAAGTTAAATAAGATAGACTATTATTTACAGGCGTTAAGTAAATACGGCACAAGGTTAGGAGAGCCTTTTATAAAACATATTGACGGTGAAATTTGGGAGCTTCGCCCTTTGCGTGATAGGTTTTTCTTCTTTTGCTGGAAAGGTGAGAGTTTTGTATTGCTTCATCACTTCGTAAAAAAAACGCAAAAGACGCCTAAGAAGGAAATTGAACAAGCAAAACGCAATCTTAAAGACTATATCGAAAGGAGTGGTAAGAATGAGAACTAGGTCTATTTCTCCATTAGGGGACAGCTGGGAGAGCGTGCGGGTGTCTCTCTTAACTCCAGAGGAGAGGGCGGAAACAGATATTAAAGTAACCCTCCTGGGTGAAATCATTAGGGCCAGGCAATCAAGCGGCTTGACGCAAAAGAAGCTTGAGTCGATGAGCGGGGTAAAACAACCTGTTATTGCTCGGCTGGAGCGTGGTGCTACTGACCCACAATTATCTACCATTATCAAGGTATTAGCCTCTCTGGGTAAAACACTTGCAGTAGTCCCTATCGAACACAAGTAAAAAAAGAAGTAAGTTGGGGTCGGACATTAGACCTTAATTATGGAATACGGGAACAAGAAGAAAAAGAGAAAAAATGGCGGAGTGGAACTTTTGCTAACAAATCGTTGCAGCGGACGGCGGGGGTGGACGGCTTCTCAAAGGTTTGTGGTTGACCAAAGTTTTGTTATGTATATAAAGTTTAGTAGCAATCCTCCCCACCGCCGCTGAACTCAATCGTTAGCCTGCTAAGAAGCGAAGGAACAGCAACTCGGGCAGGAAGTTACGGAGAAGAGGCTTGACAAAGAAAAGCGGCAGTGGAACGGTTTGGCGAAGAAGTTGCGAAGAAGCGAACTGGCGAAGAAGCGATTGTGAAACAGTCCGGCGGAGAAGTTGCGAAGAGTGCTAAAGCATGTCCATTTAGAAATGCAGTGTGCATCTCAATGACTTTTTAGAAGATGTAAGGGGAATTAACAGAAGGGAAGAACTTCTAATGGAAAATCTCTATTAAATTTATTCAAAAAGGTGGTGAATAGCCAATGGTAGAAACAAGTTGTTATGCTGAATTTCTCGCAGATGGTCATCTTTCAATACCTAAAGAAACCGTAGATGTATTGGGTTTAAAAATGGGTGAAAAATTCAGGTGTTTATGTGATAATGAGAATCTAATTATCTTGAAACGATTAGAAAACTCCTGGGGACAAAGATTTGGAAGGGTAGCTAAAGCTATTCAACAAGATGCGGTCGAAAAACAACTAAATAAAGTTTCAGAAGAAGAAATTAGCCAATTTATCAAGGAGTTAAGACTTGAACGAGCAAAAGGATAAGATAAAAGCAGTTGTTGATACTAATGTAATAATATCAGCTTTCTTAAAACCTGGAGGGATCTGTTCGGGCATTATTCAGGCTATCACTGAAGATAAATTTGAGTTTATGCTTTCAGATGAAATAGTTGACGAGTATCTTGAGGTATTAATCCGCAAGGGAATAAACTTAAGATTAATTAGAGAGTTAAACAGCCTGTTGGCTGAAAAGTCATTAAAAACCAAAGGATTATATAAAGTAGAACGGTCAGAAGACATAAAGGATAATATGTTTTTATCTTGTGCTCTGGAGGGAAGAGCTGACTATCTGGTTACCTCTGACCCTCATCTGGGTAATATTAAATACTATCATGGGATACAAATTATAGGGGTAAGACAATTCTTGAGATTGATAGAAACAGAATAGAATAGATGGAGAAATAAAGGTCAAGAAATAAAGGTCAGGTCAAGAAATAAAGGTCATCAAGAAATAAAGGTCAGATCTTGAATTGTCAAGAAGAAATAAAGGTCAGATCTTGAGAGGCTGTTGACAAGAAAAAGTATAGTCCCTTTGATGAGGAAGAAGTTTTAATGTATGTATAACTCTATTAAAATAAAGCACTTGAGAGGTTACACTTAAATTTACATGGATTTATTCACAC
>JBFLXS010000518.1 GCA_040755795.1 bacterium
GACCATTGATGGTGGTTGGCAACAACGAACTCCGGCAATGGCTGCTGGTCTAACCGACCACGTTTGGAGTATAGAGGAATGGCTTACCTATCCGGTTAGAGGAAGTTAGCTAATTTCGGACACCACCGAATTTTTTCTATAATAAGAGAAGTTACAGAATTTTAAAAAAGGTCTTTTTGTCTTAGCTGTAGGTATTTTGATTAAATATTGAGGGATTAAGTCTTCTAACTTTTCAGGATATTTCCCCTCTTTATTCTTATATGTTTCTAATGCCTCAATGATTTCATAAGCAGCCTTTTTTGAACCATCTATCTCTATTTTATTGATTAATCGGATCCCTGGGATGACTATAATTATTACAAAACTTAATGCCACTGTTGCATAAAAGGAGACTTTTAATAGAGTTTTATCTTTTAAAATAGCCGCTATTACTCCTCCTATTACCAATAGAAATATACTTACAAAGAAACAAAACTTTGTTAAAGATAAAAGCAAACCACATATGAACGTAATACCTACTGATGCTGAATGTATATATAACAGAAGAAATATTAATATCATACTTCCTGCTACAAATAACCAAAATCTCTTTTGTTGAATTTGTTGTATAAATATTTGTATAAACATTTTCATCTCTTTGTCCACCAATCAAAATAATTTTTAAGTTGAACCGAAAAAGGAATAGAATTACCTTCATAGAATCCAGATATTTGGAAAAACAATACACCTAAAGCATTAGAGAAATAGTCTTGAGGATGGAATGCACTATCACGATCTCCAGAACCTTGAATTTCTTCTACAATATTTCCATATTGTTCCCCAAAAGGATTAGAACCTACCACTAAGAAATGTCTCATATCAATTACTCGATTAGGATTATTGGGGTCTCTCACATATCTATATTTATCGTTAGGGCCCCCTGCCCTAATCTCACTTGCTAGTCCTTCATCCTTTTCATGTTTAAGTTGCCATAAGCTTTTACCTTCAGCATGTTTTATAAACTCATCAATAGAAACAGATTCTATCCAATGATCACTTAACTTAGATTCTTTAGCAGGGTCATATCCCTTTATCTTTTCTACCATTCCATCTACTACTTTAGTTATAGCGAATGTAGTTGTACTTACACCAACAGTTAATGTTAGGTTTATTTCATTTCCATTTATAGTTACTGTCCCAGTTCCTAATTGCATAAGTGGCAATAGGTTCTTTTCAGCTTCCTGTTGCACTTTGTCACGGTCGTTTACATTAATTCCTCCCAACAAAGGATTTGAATTTAACACCTCAATAGCAGATGAAAGTCCTTTTATCGCCTCATCTATCCTATTATTTCTTTCAACCTTAAGTGCCTCGGATATTTCTTTACTACCGCCAGCTTTATTGATAAGGTTCATCAGTTCTTGATTGGTAGCGTTTTTAGTCGCCAGGGCGATTAATTTTGTTGCATCCGCTCCATAGGTTACCGCCAGTTGATATACATCCTCTACATTTATCTCCTTATTATTTAGCTTTTGCGCAAGGACATCCGCAGGTAACTCTCCCTTTTTATATGCTATACGCAGGTCATAATCCTTTCTGGCTTCTCTTACTACCTCTCTAATCGAAGTAAATATATCGCTACCTGTGTCTCTAATGGATTTAAAGGTTTTCCCTAACTCCTGAGCAATATCTAACCTTATGTAGGCATCCTGGTCTTTGGGAATAGAAACATCAGGAGTAGGAATATGAAGATACGATGCGAGGTTTGAGGCATTCTGATAGGCTTGGACAGCCATCTGAGACCATGCTTGAGTACCTTTGTATATATCCTTACCTAACTCAATCCCTGCTTCCTTAAATGCCTCTATTATATTATCTCCACTAATAGTATCTCCAATCGCCTGACCAACATACGGAGCCATTAATCTCAAGCCAAAATTTATCCTTTCTTCATCAGATAACTCTTTACCAAAAAATACCCCTTCTTTACCAGTAGCTGCTACTCCTAATTGATAAGTTCTGGTCATATATTCCACTGCACCAGGTTGGATGATGGTATTAGAGAAGGGTAAGTGAAGGTTATTTAACCCCTTGGGTAAGACTTTACTAAAGTCAGTACCCAGGTAGTTAAGAGCTGCCATAAACCTTTGACTGCCTTGAATCTTCCTACCACTACCGTCAGTTAGGTCGTTACCGGTAAGGGCAATGGAAAAAGTCCTGGAAATGACTATTATTGTCAAAGAACAAGAAAAATGAACCGCAGAGACGCAAAGTTCGCAGAGAGAAAACCAGGAGAATAATTTTAATCATATCTTTGCGGTCTCTGTGCCTCTGCGGTAAAAATAAAAAAGTGGGATTTTTACCACCTTTTAAGCATTTATTAGTAAATCCCTAAAGGCTCTCCAAGAAGACGCGCTCGAGATTCTGGCATGTGGTAAGAAAGTCTGCCAGGACCAAATCCATCTACTGCTGTTGGCGATAAATCTTCTACAGGTATAA
>JBFLXS010000519.1 GCA_040755795.1 bacterium
TCTTCGCCACTTCCTCTCCGAACCGCTTCTTCGCCGTTTCTCTTCCACGTCACTTCTTCACCACTTCCGTTTCGAGTCTGTTTCTTTGCGGCGGGCTAACGACTGAGCTCACCTGCAGCAGGGAGAACTACCACCAACTTTGTAAGACAAGATAAAACTTTATCATACTACAAAAATTTTCATAATCACACCTCAGTCCCTGCTGTCAGGTGCAGCGAATGGTTAGAAAAAGCTGCACTCCGCCGTCTTTTTTCTTTTCTTCTCTTTCTAAATTCTTTGTCGACTACTTTCTCAATTCGAGGTCTGACCCCGATCTCCCGATCTCCGCCCTATCTCCTCTTACTTTTTTTCATATGCGCTCATTAAACCTTCAATAACCCACACTAATGGCGTTAAAATTATCCTCGTCAGCATTCTTAAGAAATGTCGCTTAGAAATATAATTAGCGATTGGCGGACTTAAATTATAATAACTCTTAACAAACTTGTATCCCAATGATGTCTTGAGTAAAACCGTGTCTCGAAACTTATATAAAGTATTCAATTCATCGAGCGAAGAGCGTGTCCCATAGGCTGCTGTAGCAATGAAACAGTTACTGTGAAATGATTCATAATTTTTCTTTTCTCGCTCACGAATATCGGCCAATAGTTTGGACCTCTCCCTCTCCTCTTTAAGCCTTTCCTCCTCATACGCATCATCATCCCACGCCAGCCACGGTTTCCGTTTATAAATGTCCCACCGTTCAGTGCTGTTGCTCATCAGTCACCTCCATTCCATCCTGCTGATATATTTAGAATGAGCAGGCTTGTTATAAAAAGAATGAGTGCCACAAAGAGAGATAATAAGGCATATGAAAGATGGCGAACTTTTTTGTTATTTATTTCATGATTTCTGTTTGTTGCAATTGTATAATCAGCAATGATAGTAGATAATATATCTGACTCATTCTCCATAAGAATAGTTTTTTCAGCCATTTTTTTTGGATCTGTCAGCCTCTCAAATTTACGAACTTTATAAACAAAAAAAGAGAACAAAGAAGATAAGAGAAATAAAATTATTGACGTGATGACTAATATCGTTATTAAAACTCCTTGGTTATCATCAACATTAATTTCCGAATATGCTTTCCATATAGGAAACTTTAGTAAGACTCCAATTAAGCTTCCACCAAGAGCAATGGCGAAGATATTGACTTTTTTTTCGATCCTCTCGGTTCGCTCTTTCTCTTCTTCATACAGATATTTACAGTAATCTGCAAGTCTATCCAGTATGTTTCTATCAATTTGCTTCAGGTCTTGGTCAGCCATTTTTTGTAATATCCTTATCATGCATTGCTCGTCTAACGATAGAGCTCACCTGCTGCGGGGAGAATTACCACTAACCTTTGTAAACAAAATAACCTTTTGATAAACCACAAAACTTCAATTGCGGCACAGCCCCCCGCAGTCAGGTGCAGTGAAGGGTTAGAATTTCTCTTTTATATCCTCACACAAAGCCTCAAAGCACACAAAGTTTTATTGTTTTTATTCAATCCCTTTGTGACTTTGTGTCTTTGTGTGATTATTTTTAATTCTAACATTTATTTGGCGAAGCAGTTTAAACCTTATAGTCCTAAAAACTTGATTGCACCTCCACAAAGAAAAATTACCAAACCAGCCAATGCATGAGAATATCTTTCAACTCTACGAAATGATAGTTTTGATAATCCGAAAGATAAAGCCAAAACTATACCCAGCATAGTTGCGATAGTTGTCAATCCAAAGATAAATGAAACTATCGCTACCGTTATCATATTGCCCTTAGCTGCTGGATACATCACAAGAGGAATCAATGGTTCGCATGGGCCAAATACAAATATTGTGAAAAGAATCCATGGAGTTAGATTGTTCGATTTTGATAAATGAACATGAGAATGATCTGCAATGTGCTTATGAGTATGTATGTGAACATCTCCACTTTCATGTTGATGAAAATGCTCATGGGGTCGGCTACGAATTGCTTTATGTACTCCCCAGACAAAATATGTAAATCCAAATACAAGAAGAAACCAAGCGGCTAATTCACCGCGAAATGATTCGACCATTTCCAATTTAAGAACAGCAATTCCTAGAGCAATACCTATAAATCCTAAGACAATAGAGCTCAACACATGACCAACTCCACATAGAAATGTAATCATACCCGTATTAACACTACTCCATTGCCTTGCTTTGGATAATACAATGAAGGGTAAATAATGGTCTGGGCCAAAGACAGTATGAATAAATCCTATAGTTGCAGCTGTTCCTGCCAAAATACAAGTTTCATTTAACATAGCAATTCCTTAATCTAAGTTTGAAGTATTTCTCGCCTAACGATAAAGTTCAGGTGCGGCGGGGAGAATTACCACAAAAGTTTGATAGCAAGATAAAACTTTGAGAGACCACAAAACTCTGACCACGGCACAGTCCCCCGCCGTCAACTGCAACGCAGGGT
>JBFLXS010000520.1 GCA_040755795.1 bacterium
TACCCCAAATAATGAGATTAATTTTTTTACCTCATCAGATTCACAATTGGCACATTTAATTATCTCATTATGAGTTCTTATTAAAACCTCAAATTTATTGCCACAATTTATACATTGATATTCATATATCGGCATAGATTTTAGTAATTTAAAGCATACCACAAAGATTAAAAAATGTCAAGAAAATTTTTTGGTTGACAAAAGTAATTAAGTTGTGATACAATTAATTATCTAAACTGAAACAACAGGCAATGGTTGTCAGATTCAAGGTTCAGGATTCAAGGGACAAAAGAGAAAATAATATCCCGTGCTCCCTGGGTGTCATGTTGACTAAGTTTTAGACCTGATAAAAGTAGGTTTCCCAACCAGCGAACTGATAATTGGTAACTAATTACCATTCACCAATTACCAGTTACCATGTTTAAGGAGATAATTAAAATGAAGAAAAAGATTATTTATGTCATAGGGCTAATATTAAGCCTTTTTATTGGTGGTGTAGTGGGGGCAAGGGTAGCTACACATCACGCCATATTCCCACAAAAAACTGTTTTTGTTGCCCAAACTGCGGTAAGTCAGGGGGGGCTTATTGATTTAGAGAATGCCTTTGTTAAAGTCGCCGAAGAGGTAAAACCAGCTGTGGTGAACATTAGTATCGAAAAAAAGATAAAAGAAAGAGGAATCTTCCCCGGCTTCAGAAATGAATTTAGTGACCCATTTTTTGATAACTTCTTTAAGGATTTCTTTAAGGAGTTTGAGCCGAGAGAATACACCCAGCAGAGTTTAGGCTCAGGCGTAATTGTTGATTCAAGAGGGTATATCTTGACCAATAATCATGTGGTTAAAGGGGCAGATGAGATTCAAATTACCTTGCTTGATGGACGAAAATTTAAAGGCAAGATAGTTGGTTCTGACCCCAAAACAGACCTGGCTTTAATAAAGGTAGAGGTAAAGGATAACCTTCCTTGTGTCCAATTGGGTGATTCGGATGAAATAAAAATAGGTAATTGGGCAATTGCCATTGGCAATCCATTTGGATTAGACCATACGATGACCGTTGGTGTAATCAGTGCTAAAGGCCGCTCAATTGGTGTAGCGGAATATGAAGACCTGATTCAAACCGATGCCTCAATTAATCCGGGTAATAGTGGCGGACCTTTAGTCAATATTCGCGGGGAAGTAATTGGTATCAATACGGCTATTGTTGCGGGAGGTCAGGGAATTGGCTTTGCTATCCCAATTAATATGGCAAAAAAAATCATCGGTGATTTGATTGAACATGGTAAGGTAATAAGAGCCTGGTTGGGGGTTTATATTCAAGAAATTACTCCAGAATTAGCGGAAAAATTCAAAAAAGCCCAGCCCAAAAAAGGGGTTTTAATCGCAACAATTATGCCCAATAGTCCCGCAGAAAAAACTGGGTTAAAAATGGGTGATATTATTTTAACTGTCGAAGGAAAAGAAATTTCCACGCCACAAGAGCTTCAAAAAGAAATATTGAAAAGAAAAACTGGAGATACTGTTAAACTTGAGGTATTAAGGGATGGTAATATTCTTAGTTTTGAGGTCAAATTGGCACAACTAAAGGAAGAAGATGTTGTTGAAAAAGATGATAATATTTCTTCCTGGCGAGGAATGACGGTTCAAACCCTTACACCAGAGTTATCTCAACATCTTGGAATGCCTTCAACAGAAAAAGGTGTTTTAATCTCAGAAATAGCACCAGGAAGCGTAGCCCAGAAAATACGATTGCAAGGAAAAGACATAATTAAAGAAATAAATCATCAGCCAATTGAAAATTTAGCAGATTTTAATAAAATAGTTAAACAAATATCCAGAACAAGTGATGCAATGTTGGTGATTAAACGAGCACAACTAACCTTCTTTGTCGTCTTACCAGGAGAAAAAGAGTAATTCATAGCTGACATTTCTATATTTCTTGCCTTTGGAGCCGGTATGTTATCATTTCTGTAACCGTTCAGGTAATCCTTTACCGCACAGACGCAGAGGAACAGAGAAGACATAGAAATAAATTAGAGCACATAAAAGATTATTGATGCATCCATTGAAATACTTATGACCTGCTTGCCGAATGTTCAGCAGGAGAATAGCACGCTGATGACGCGGATGTTGCGGATATTCGCGGATAGAAGATAGAAGGTGGGAAGTAAGGAGATAAGCGTGAGGAGTGATGTTTTCTTTACTTTCTACTCTCTACTTCCTATTTTCAGGAGAACGGTCATGAGTCTGCGACTCACAAAGGACGATGAAAATGTAGTTTTGTAAATCAAGCAATTACAATAACTTACAGACATTTTCAGGAGAAACGCTCATGTCCACAGGGTGGACACAAAGTCTTACGGTAAAATGTCCAGTAAAAAATTAAGTTTTTTTAAAAATATTTTTCCTGACTTATATCCCTAAAAAGGCACAAAAATAGTATGTTCGGATACAAGTGAATTTTTTAAATATCCA
>JBFLXS010000521.1 GCA_040755795.1 bacterium
GTTAATGACCCTCTGGGTTATCTTTTGGGACTCCAAAATGTCAAGAGAAACAAAAAGATGGCAAGAAATGAGGTAACACAATGCCACGCACCGTAAATATAGCCTTAAGTTCTACGCAACGCTCTCCCCTATTCTCCATCCCAAAGCTTCGGATTTTACTTGACACGAGTAGCGACTGGTTAGCGTTTTTCGCCCAGTGAGGTTGAGGAGTCAGTTATAGTGACTTCGCCTCTTCTTTTTTCAACCGCTTTGATGGTAAGGATACCACTTTGCGGCTTTCAAGTTTTTCTGCCGCTTTTAGATTATCGTAAATAGCTTTGAGGTCATAGCCAAATCTTGCAGCATGCTCCTGACGAGCTCTCCTTACTTCTTCAACAATAGGATCTTTCCACATTTTTACTCTCCCATGAGTTCTTCCGGTGTACAGATAACCGGAGATACATATCCTTGAGAAATACAAATTGACGTAACAAGAGAACGTATTTCAGCATTTGCTATATGGCGACAATTCCATGTCAAAATATAATCCATTCCGTGGACAGTAGCCAGACTTATATGGAGAGCATCTTCTCTTGCAGTCTCGGGAATATGACCTCCCTGTACAAGTTGATTTGCTAAAATCAATACTTCTTCATTAAGTTTGAGGAGAGGTATTTCTTCCAAAGCATCAAGACGCCTTTGAGCAGCTGCTTTATCTCCAGCTCCTGCCTCACTAATTACCAATTCAGATATGAATATATCAAAATCTTGAAGTCGAGTTTCCCACCATTCCTGTGTGATCTGCTGATGCGCAGCAACAATTATATCCCTACTGGGCTTCGCTGTAAGATAACTGACGATGGTTGTTTCCAAATAGATTTTTGGTTTCATATGCCACCATTCCTGTCTGTGCCACCTAAACACTAACGATAAAGTTCAGGTGCGGCGGGGAGGATTGCCACAAAAGTTTGATAGCAAGATAAAACTTTGAGAGACCACAAAACTCTGACCACGGCACAGTCCCCCAGCGGTCAACTGCAGCGCAGGGTTAGACAAAAGCTCTAATTCGCTGTCTTTTCCTTTTCCTCTGCCTCACCGAATTATTGTGCATTCCACATTCACGGTTTGCCCCTAAAATATCTCTACTTTTAATTATCTTCCACATTAACTTTTTTGTCCATAATTTCTAAAAACTCACTTGGTTTAACAATTTTAATCCCCTTATAAACTTTCAGGTTAAGCAAGTGAATATCACCCGAGACAATATATTTAGCCTTTCCTGCTCTGGCACATTCTAAAAATTTATTATCATCTGGGTCTCCTTTGATTACTTCTATCTTTGGTCCAGGGTTAATAATGGATGAATAAGAACCAATAAGTTGATACCAATAATAGGCAAAATCATCCGTATACCCAAAATCTCTCCGCAGGATTTTTGCCAATTCAGTCAATATTTCTATCGAAGTAATGAGCGTAAATTCTTTATTCTTCCATTTCTTCAAGATAGCATAAGGTTTTCCAGACCATCCTATCGCCGAGATAAGCACATTAGTATCAAGAACAGCCTTTATCAATTCTGAATCATCAGGAGACATTTTCAACTCCACGGTGTCTATGAACTTGTTGACTAATTAGACTCATTACTTCATCTTCTGTCAGCCTTTTATCACCAATTCCTCTTTTTTGACACCACTTTTTAAAATTTTCTCTACCATATTTAATCATCTCATCAAAGTTATCAAAAGAAACATCTTTCATTTCTTTCCATCTTAAGAAATTCACATAATCAATTACTTCCTTTATTCTCTCAATGGAAAGCTCCTGTATCAACTCTAACAGTCTCCTTTCGTATCCAACTAAACTTTTCATTTTAATCATACCTCCTATCTCCTGTGCAGGTTGTAGGGCAAGGCTTCAACCTTGGTTACTATTAGCAAACCTATGAAGGTTCGCAGTACTGAATCCTCACCTTAAAGCGTTAATTTCAGGGACCCATTAATTTCGGATATTAATTTGGGGGACACAATACTAAATTTTACTTTTTCTCAATAAAAAATACTTCTCTCCCTCATTGCACCTCAACACGGCACAGCCCCCGCAGTCAGGTGCAGCGAAGGGTTAGAAAAAGCTGCACTTCGCCGTCTCTTTCTTTTTGCTTCCTCTATCTTACCTAACTATCACCTTTCAGTAGACCCTCTTAGCCTTCTCCCCTGTCGCTTCTAAGGGATAAGCAACTCTTTCAAGAAAGCATCAATCTCGCAGGCCTGGTATAGGCCACTAAAGAAGCAAATATTCTCACCAAAACTTCCAACAGGAATAACTCTTCCTTCTCCTTCTTGTCTGCCTGGCCTGTCTAACGACAGAGCTCACCTGCTGCGAGGGGGAATTACCACTAAACTTTGTAAGCAAGATAAAACTCTGGTAAACTACAAAACTATCTCCATCACGCCACAGCCCCTCGCAGTCAGGTGCAGCGAAGG
>JBFLXS010000522.1 GCA_040755795.1 bacterium
TGTTTATTTCTTTTGGGCAAGTCTCCTTGCCTCTTTCTTAGTAAGAATAACACAAGGAAGCTGGAAATTCAAGCAAAATTTTCATCCTCCTTTGTGCCCCGCAGGGGCATGACGGTTTCTCCTGAAAGTAGGAAGTAGGAGAGTAGGAAAGTAGGAAAGGGAAACATTGCCTACAGGGAAAGAATACTGTGTACATCCTTTATCCCTTTCCTACTTACCTACTACCTACTTGCCTACTATTTTCATTATTCTATAATCCGCAGGTTAATGTTCGTTCCCCCAAATGACTGACCCATTACTATTCTGTTCCTTTATTTCTACCTGCACAGGTCGAGATTTTTTAATAAGGACTCGATAGTTAGGTGATATAGGGTTTTGAAAAATATTACCATAGTGTTAAACAAATGTCAACAATTATTTCTCGACTTAAAAAAATTAATTGCATTTTATTTATTAATATGATATAATATTTCTCTAAGTGAGTAGTGGAGGCAAACTATAAAAAATTTAAAGAAGGTAGAGATATGGATATAAAAAGGGTTAATAAATTAATTACCATTATGGAAGAGGAAAACCTATCAGAATTGGAGATAGAGGATGAGGATTTTAAAGTTAAACTTAAAAAGCCTCAAGGTGGTGGGGTAATAGAATCTATATCTAAACCAAAAGGGTTACCTACACAAAAAATCCCCATTAAGGAATTAAAAAAGAGGGATTTGATTACATTGACATCTCCAATGGTAGGTTTTTTTTATCTCTCACCAACTCCAACCTCTCCTCCTTATGTTAAAATTGGGGATAAGGTTACGCCAACAGATATAGTCTGTGCGATTGAAGTTATGGGAGTAATCAATGAGATAGAGGCAAAGACTTATGGTAAGATTAAGGAGATATTGGTTGAAGAGGGACATCCAGTCGAGTATGGTCAACCTCTATTTTTGATTAAAGTAGGGGGAGAAGAAGATGTTTAAGAAAATTCTGATTGCAAATCGTGGCGAGATAGCCATAAGGATAATCCGCGCCGCCAAAGAATTGGGGATAAGAACTGTTGCGGTTTATTCTGATGCAGATAGGGATTCTTTACATTTACAATATGCGGATGAATCTATTTGTATTGGACCGGCATCAAGTCAGGAAAGTTACCTGAACATTCCACAGGTAATTAGTGCGGCGATTATTACCGGGGCAGAGGCAATTCATCCGGGATATGGATTTCTGGCAGAAAATGCAAAATTTGCTGAAATTTGTGAGAGTCATCAAATTGGTTTTATTGGTCCTACTTCCCAGACTATTGCCAAAATGGGTGATAAAATCGAAGCACGACGCATAATGAAACATGCCGGTGTGCCAATTATTCCAGGTTCAACTAAACCAATTGAATCATCTAAAGATACCACCCGAATAATTGAAAAGATAGGCTATCCGGTGATGCTCAAGGCAACTGCTGGCGGTGGTGGTAAAGGGGTTCGGATTGTCTGGAATAAAGATGAATTACCGCGTGCCTTTGAAATTGCTTCTGCGGAGGCTAATGCCGCCTTTAAAAACCCATCTTTGTATATCGAACGCTATCTCCACGAACCCAGACATATTGAAGTTCAGATATTAGCGGATAAATATGGAAATATGGTTCATCTTGGTGAGCGGGAATGTTCTATTCAACATCGACATCAAAAATTAATTGAAGAATCACCTTCGTCAGCTGTCGATGAAAGATTACGAACGAAAATAACTGACGCGGCTTTAAAAGCCGCTAAAGCAGTTAAATACAGTAATGTCGGCACGATTGAATTTTTACTTGATAACGATAAAAACTTTTATTTTATTGAAATGAATACCCGAATCCAGGTTGAGCATCCGGTAACGGAATTTGTTACTGGAATTGATTTGATTAAAGAACAAATCTGTTTAGCCGATGGAGAAAAACTTCGATTTTCAAAAAAAGATATTAAACTCCGTGGTCATGCCCTCGAGTGCCGAATAAATGCCACTGACCCGGCTAATGGATTTTCTCCCTCTGTGGGTAAAATCGAAAACCTTATTTTACCAGGGGGCATTGGTGTCCGTGTGGATACTCATCTTTACCCAGGCTATACTATCCCACCTAATTATGACGCTTTGATTGCCAAAATTATTACTTATGGCTTAACTCGTGATGAGGCTATCGCCAGAATGAAAAGGGCACTGGAAGAATGTGTTATTGAAGGGATAAAAACTACTATCCCATTTCATCAAAAGGTACTGGAACAAGAAACATTTAAAAAAGGAGAAATACATACACACTTTTTATCTGGAGTTTCGTGAATTTTCATAAGAGTTCAGGGAGGATAAAAATAAGGAGAAAGGGAGAAGATGGAGAAGTGGAGAAAAGAAGAGTTAAGTGATGGGATTATTAATGCCTGTATTAATGTCCATCAAAAGTTAGTGTCGTGTTGAACAAATAACGCACGG
>JBFLXS010000523.1 GCA_040755795.1 bacterium
CATCCTACTCACTTCTTCAGATATATCCCAAATGGATTGAAAATCTGGCAGATAATTAAGACCTTTAGATAGAATTAGATAATACCTTCCCTACTTCCCTACAGGTGAATAGTTACCAAATTTTTTTTGTTGATTATTATTGTTAAGTATGTTATAATTTAAAATCAGTCTAAGAAGACTTTAAAAGCAAGTAAGTGATAATTGGTAACTAATTACCATTCACCAATTACCAATTACCAAAATGGAGGTGGTGAATTATGTTAATTATTCCAGCAATAGATTTAAAAGGAGGCAAAGTTGTCAGGCTAACTCAAGGCAAACCAGAGGAAGAAACTATTTATTCTGCCAATCCAGTTGAAATTGCTAAGATGTGGGAAGAAAAGGGGGCAAAACTGCTCCATGTAGTAGATTTAGACGGTGCTATCTCCGGCAGATTAGAAAACTTACCCTGGGTAAAAGAAATTGTCTCACAGATTAAAATACCGGTTCAACTGGGTGGTGGCATTCGAGACATAAAAAGTGTAAAAGAGGCATTCGAGACAGGGGTGAGCCGACTTATTATTGGCACAAAAGCCGCTATTGACCCAAATTTTACCCGCGCTATTGTTGCTCAATTTAGAGAAAGGATAGTTGTTAGTATTGATGCCAAAGGTGGCAATGTTGCGGTTTGGGGCTGGCAACAAATGACGGAATATTCTGCCGTGACATTAGCTCAAGAAATGAAACAAATTGGTGTGCGAGAATTGGTTTATACGGATATTACCCGTGATGGTATGCTTGAAGGACCTAACTTTGATGCTATCCGTAGTTTTACTCAGGCAATTAAAATGAGAACTATTGTCTCTGGCGGTGTCTCCACATTGGAAGATATAAAAAAATTACTCCCTTATGTTCAATATGGAGTAGTGGGGATAATTGTTGGTAAGGCACTCTATACACAGGATGTGAAATTAGAGGAGGCAATTGCCATTGCCAAAGATACTTCCCCGGTAACACCACCAACAGGTGCTCAGATAAAAAAATTCCCAATAAGAGATAGTGGAAATCCGTGGTAAATAGTCAATGAGGGGTCTGAAAGATGTCGCTAAAGATTTATAATACATTAACTCGAAAAAAAGAAGAATTTGTGCCGATTGAAGAAGGTAAGGTTAAGATGTATGTCTGTGGCTTGACTCCATACTCAGATTGCCACATGGGACATACCCGTTGCTACATTACCTTTGATATTATCCGAAAATACCTGGAATATAAAGGCTATGAGGTTATTTTTATCCAGAATTTTACCGATATTGATGATAAGATAATCGAACGAGCTAAACAACGAAATACCTCTTCTGAAGAACTGGCAAAAAAATATATCGATGAGTATTTTAAATGTATGGATAAATTGGGTATCAAAAGGGCGACTTATTACCCGAGAGTTACTGAACATATTCAGGAAATTATCGATTTTATTAAAGTTCTGATTGAAAAGGGTTCTGCTTACCAGGCTGATAGCGATGTATTTTTTGAAGTAAGTAAATTTAAAGAATATGGTAAATTAAGCGGTCGAAGTTTAGACGAGATGATACACGGAACACGATTTGAAATTGATACCCGTAAAAAATCACCGCAAGATTTTGCCCTCTGGAAATCAGCAAAAGAAGGCGAACCTGCCTGGGATAGCCCGTTTGGCAAAGGAAGACCCGGCTGGCATATCGAATGTTCGGCAATGTCCATTAAATATTTAGGTGAGACCTTTGATACTCACGGTGGCGGTCAGGATTTAGTCTTCCCACATCATGAAAATGAAATCGCCCAATCTGAAAGTTATACCGGTAAAAATTTCGCTAATTTCTGGATTCATAACGGGATGGTTACCTTAAATGAAGAAAAAATGTCTAAATCCCTGGGCAATGAATTTTTGATAAAAAATGTTTTAGAGAATTACCCGGCTGATGTGATTCGATTATTCTTCCTTAACACATATTACAAAAGTCCGATTGAATTTTCAGTTGAAAACTTAGAACAGGCAAAGGCAGGGATTCAACGATTCTACAATACATTAAGAAATGTAACTGACTTTCTTAAGATTGAATCAACAACATCAATTGATACCCAGCTCTATCAATTATTACCAGGGGAACAACAAACAGTTATTAAATTTGACCCGAGCCGGCTGGAGGAAAAAGACCGGGAATTTTATGAGGCAATTAAACAAACTGAGGAAAGATTCATTCAAGCAATGGATGACGATTTTAACACACCCATTGCCTTAGCCTCTTTATATGATTTAGTTACCGCCATCAATAAATTTATCTCTCAAATGGATACTTTATATGAATGCTCGCGATTTTCAGCCCGGGCATTACTTAAATTAGCTCAAGAAACCGTCTATAAATTGGGCGATATATTTGGATTATTTAAGGAAATATCTACAAAACCAAAGGATGAATTAGTGCC
>JBFLXS010000524.1 GCA_040755795.1 bacterium
AACATGCAAATTCAATCTTAACAGAGCACTATAATCTTTGCGTTCTTTGCGGTTAATTTCTTTGCGTTCTTTGCGGTTAAAAAAGGATAAACCACTTAATCTTAAAAAAACTTGAATATCGAGTATTTAACTAATGTAACTATTCACCACGAAGGGTACGGAGAGCACGAAGTGAAATTTGATGAATTATCGAATAGAGTCATTGGATGCGCTATAGCGGTGCATCGAACTCTTGGGCCAGGTTTGCTTGACACCGTGAAGAGTGATAATTCACAATTCACAATTGACAATTCACCATTCACCATTATTAAGGAAATTTAGGGAAGAAATTGTGAATTGTGAATGGTGAATAGTGAATAGTTACTAACTAATTAACAAATAAGAAGGGGGTATTTAAAAAAATGGAAAAGGTACTATTAGAAGCGACCACAAGAAGCGAGTCAGGCAAAGAATATTGTCGTCGATTAAGAGAGAAAGGATTTGTTCCGGGAGTGGTTTATGGAGGCAAAAAAGAAGTTACTCCAATAGAGTTTAAATCAGCAGATTTAATTCATATTCTCCATAAAGGAGGGGCAAATGTGCTTATCAACCTGAAATTACCTGCTTCGACAGAAACGGTGATTTTAAAAGAAAGGCAAAACCATCCCTTTAAAAATCTTTTATTGCATGCTGATTTTTTGAGAATATCATTAAAAGAAAAATTAACCATCAGAGTGCCAATAGAAATAATTGGGAGTGCCAAAGGGGTACAAGAAGGTGGTATTTTAGAACAAATTATGTGGGATATAGAAATTAGCACTCTCCCAACACAAATCCCAAATAACATTCCGGTAGATGTAACTAATTTAGAACTAGGGGCAGTGGTTTATGTCAAAGATTTAGTTGTAGAAAAGGGAATTGAACTTAAAGCCGACCCGGAGGCAATCGTATTATCTATTTCCACACCTAAAGAAGAAGTAGAAGTGGCAGAAGCAGAAGCAGTTGCAGAACCAGAAGTAATCAGAGAAAAGAAGAAAGAAGAAAAAGAAGAGGAAGAATAATTGGTAATCAGGTGATAGGTAATCAGGTAATTGTAAAGGAATTAGAATGAAAAAAGATAGTCTTCTCATCAGCATAATCACAGTTTTAGCCGTAGGTATCTCTTTCTTTAGTTTTACTATGGCATTAGCGTATCTTCAGATTCCTAAGGAGATTCCAACTCCAGAAGAGATAGAGATTGCGTTAGAATCCAAAAAATTAGAAGAAAAAGAGATGGAAAAAGTGGTTAAAAAGCCGAAAATCCCAAAACCTGAAGAAGAAAAAAAACCTGAACTTACAAAAAAGATTTTGCCTTATTATTCTTCTCTGGTTGATAAAAGAGCCTGGAAAGGCACAGGAACAGCGAAAATAACCATTATTCTTGATGATGCTGGATATAGTGTGAATGGTTGTGCAAAAAAGTTACTTGGCATACAAGCCCCTTTGACCTTCAGTATTTTGCCAGGGCTAAAATATTCACAACAAATAGCCAACCAGTGTTATGAAAAAGGGAAGGAAGTAATGCTCCATATGCCAATGGAAAATTGTGGTAATTCAAGGATGACCAAAGAGGATAAATTATGCGAAGCAGGACATAATATGAAGCCCTATAAATATGCTGTTCTGATTGGTATGTCTCAAGAAGAGATAGCAAAAAATCTTGAGGGGGCAATAAATGACATCCCTCATGTTGTCGGGATAAATAACCATATGGGTTCTAAAGCCACGGCGGATGAGGTAACAATGACTTCTGTCTTAGACCAGGTTAAAATAAGGAATCTTTACTTTATTGATAGTGTAACAACTGGTCGGTCTGTGGCATATAAATTGGCAAAAAGAAAAGGTATCCCGACCAATGAACGCACTGTTTTCTTAGATAATATTAACGATACAGAATATGTGAAAGAGCGAATAAATGAACTTATTTATCGAGCTAAACAGAAGGGCTATGCAATTGGCATAGGACATGCGACTAAAGAAGCAACGGCAGAGGCATTAGTAGAAATGGTGCCTAAATTAAAAGAGTATGGGATTGAGGTCGTGCCAGCCTCTTGTCTGGTAAATTAATTGGAAACTGGAAATTAGGTAATCATTCAGCCACAGAGGCACAGAGTTCACAGAGAATTAAAGAAATTAGTCACTTAAGGACACGAATTAATCTCTGATATCCCATAAATGTAGTGTGAACCTTTAGGTTCACCTTCTGGCTTGCCAGAAGCGAGACTAAAACCTCGCACTACAAATCTTTTTGTTGTTCAGAGAGATTTGGATTCATCTCGTTAGATAGTAAAACATCTAATACTTGATGTTCAAGTTTTTTAAAGGTATAAAGATTTAACCGCAAAGAGCGCAAAGGAAGATTTCGCAAAGGACGCAAAGGAAGGAAAATAAGGTGGTGAACAACCTATTGCTTTGTTAAG
>JBFLXS010000525.1 GCA_040755795.1 bacterium
GTGTAGAGATAAATTCAGCAGGGAATTATGCCTATGATGAAAATGGATCAATAAGAGACCGTCAGGATTTAATCAAACCTATCAATATGAATACGGAGTCGCAGGAATTACCAAAAGGCACAAAACTCAATGCCAGATTTAACTTCCATCCCACTAACTTACTCACCCAGGGCAGTCATACCTTCCGCGTAACGATAAAAAACCCTGCCGGACTTATCGGCACGGCGACGACAAAAGAAGGCTTTGACTGGATACCGTTTGAGATAATACCAAAACCTACTTTATTATGGCAAAAGGAATTTGAACAAAACATTGGTAATATCTCAATGACTGGAGATGGTAAATATATTGTGGTTAATACTGTGCCTGATGAATTTGATGAATCAGGAAGAAATGAAATATATATGTTTGATAGAGCAGGTAATATAGTTTGGCAACATAGCTCAACAGAATATGGAAGTGGTGCCTCTTTTGCAACCATCAGCAAAAATGGGAATTACATAGCTGTTTACAAAGCTATATGGATACCTGGTTCAGACGAACTGGTGTCCTCTGACTTATTGTATCTTGATAAAAACGGAAATTTGTTGTGGAGAACTCCGGAAGAAGAAGGGCTACCAGAGGATTTTTCTCTCTCTGATGATGGAGAATATATATTGATGTCTGCTCCGACAGGAAATTTCTTTGCTTCGCTATATAACAAAAATGGTGAGAAACTTTGGGAAAAGCTGGATCTTACACTGGAGCTTATGGCAGGGGCACCTATAATATCTGGAGATGGAAATTATATCCTGATTTTTAATCAATTATTTGATAAGAGGAGTAATCTTTTATGGGAAAAGGATAGATTTATTGGTAGTGGAATATCAAATAATGGCAATATCATTGTAGGGGAGGGTTATAATGCCAGATATTCATCCATCCAATCATTTAATCCTTCAGGAAATCTCCTTGGAGAATACAGTTGTAAGGATAAAGATGAAATTCCTTATCCTATCCTTTCATGGAATGGTGATTATATAGTTGCTTCTACTAATAATGGGGATAAAGTTTACTTCTTAGATAATAAATGTTCACTACTCTGGGAAAAGGTATATAGTTGTAAAGAGGGAGAAATAATACCTGATGTAAGACCATTTAGTATTATTACAGATGATGGTAAATATTGTGCTGTTGCCTACAGGAATGTCTCTATTGACATTTTAAATCAAAGTGGTAATGTAGTTGGACAGATAAATTTTGAAAGTGAGGTAGGAAAAACTGGGTGGGGAGGAGAAGTAGTAATGTTATGGTCAACTGATGGGAGGTATTTAGCAGTTACTGAACGAAGGGGAAAATTATACCTTTATGATAATAGTAATATTATTAAATAATAGGAGGGGAGAAGTATGTTTCAGAAACTTAACATATTCTTTTTAATGGGTTTAAGTATGTTTAGTGAAATATTATTGTCCACAACTGTTTTCTCTCAAACTACCGCTACAGTTGATATCACTAACCCAAGAGAGGGAAGTATATTGCGGGGAAGCTGTTCTATATCAGCAGAGATAGCGGTTTCGTATGGATTTACCCAGACACCTACACCTGGGCGAAGAAGTTCAAATTATGGCTGGAGACAAATAGAGGGTAGAAATGGATTCCATTATGGCGTTGATACTGCTGACCCATTTAATACTGATGTGCGAGCCGTAGGAGCTGGTACCGCTCACCCTTGTCAACCTGGGAGATTTGGGAATACGGTTATTATTGACCACGGAGATGGACTTTATACCCTTTACGCACATCTTTCTACATATACTGTTAGTAGTGGCCAACAAGTAAATGCTAATACTGTAATAGGCCGCTCAGGAAATACAGGAGGTAATTACGGTTATCATTTACATTTTGGGGTATCACAAGATACCACAGGAGCTCTTGGGTGGAGAGATATAAGGGCTGACAGTAGGGTTCATAGAGTCAACCCAGACAACTATCTCCCGACAGCAAGGATAAGGGTTAGAACTGCTATTGATAGTAATCATCTTCACACTCAAAATTATCCAGCAGGAACTACTAATATTAGCTACTCTACAAATTGGAATACAACTCAGGTCAATGATGGTTCACATACCGTAAATGTAAATAGTTATAGCGTAAGTCGTGAGGGTAGGTTAGTTAATAATCAACCTGTCCAACAGGAAATAGAAAGAATAATAGGAACAGATAGTGTCAAAGCAATAGTAGATAACAGTACAAGAGTAGTTGAAGTCCCCATCCAGAAGTCTGCCTCGCCGGCGACTCCTATTGCTGGCGGGTTTCAGGCGGCTTCATCCCTCTATTTCTGGGATAATCAGAATAATTACTGGGAGCGCTGGATTAATTCTAATCTACGCGTGGATTCAGATAATATCATCCGCTATAATGCCGGCACCTCTAACCTCGATAACCCAAACCTTCGG
>JBFLXS010000526.1 GCA_040755795.1 bacterium
TGAAAGGAAGTATCCATACAATAAACATGCATTAACTCTGCCCATTTTTCAGAATTTACTCCATAATCTCCATCTAATGGCACAAAATTACATAGTGTCCACTTTGCATCTATCACATTTGCATCAAGTTCTATATTTGCAGGTAATTTAAACAAACTCACCACCCGTATCATCTGTTCAGTTAATGCCTCACCTATTCCCTTTAAGTAATAAAAGTCTTTATTTAATTGTCAAAGAGCTAATAATAAACACCATAAGACGAAAAATCAGACCTGACACTAATTACTAATTACACTGAATTCATCCCCAACTCACTCAACTACTTTATATCCATTGCCTTCTTTTATTACTTTTATACCCAATTCTTTCAATGCCCCAGCAGCTGCATCTCTCACAACAAAATGGTAAACTTTGTAATAAACTCTACCTTCAAAATTTATATCTTTTTCTAATTTTAATGAAGAAAAAATCTCTTTGCCCTCAATCAATTTCATGTTTTCTATCATTCCTCTTCCTATATCTTCACTTACATAATGTGAAAATAACAAATAATCATCATTTAGTGCTTGTTTTAAAAGAGGGATTGATTCTTTTACTCCTAATTCTCCAAGCAAGGCGGCTGTCATTATTCTCAATTCTCCTCTTTTGCATTTCTCAAGACACTCAATTAAAATTGGGACTGAACTTTTCTCACCCCATTGACCTAAAATTATTGCTATTCTATATCTGAATATATCATTAAATTTCTTATTAGTTATGTATTTTTGTAAAGACGATATATAAATATCTTTTTCTTTTGATTTCTCAACAAAACTCTTTAATACTTCACTAAATATTCTTTCTACATGTTCATCTGGGGTAGAATAAATATGTCTTGGCGGTGGAACTAAATCTTTAATCTTTCTCTCAATTTCAGTCTCATAGAGGAGTATCTCAACTAAAGGTTGAAATGATGAGGGATCTTGTAGATTTGATAGAGATTCAGCAGATTTTACTTGAATACTCCAATTTTCCTTTTTATCCTTTAATCTTTCAATAAGATGTGGAACAGCTCTTTTATCGCCTATTTTACCTAATGAAATACAAGCCTGTGCTCTTACTGACCAATTTTCATCTTTAAGAGCCTTTATTATTTCTGGAACTGATTCTTTTGCTTTTAGATTTCCCAATTTTTCAATTATTCCAGCTTTAATATGCGAGATTTTCTCAGTTGATAAACTTTTGATGAGTTTTTTTGTTTCTTGAGTGGTTCGGTTTTCATCAGCTGAAACATCATTCTCTATAATGAATCCACTACTCAGTACTATTAACACCACAAACAAATTTAATTTTCTCATTTGTTTCCTCCTAATATTGAGATTGATGTCCTGGATCTGCCCAATCTTCTGAATCCGCAGAGCCAACACTCCATGTATGTTCTGCTGCGTATGCTTTTGGTTCTGAATAAGCAGCAAAATCATTTGGCCATTGATCCAGAGGGTTTGAATCAAATTTTGTTGGATCAAGCCCTAATCCAGGCTCTTGATCATCAGGAACATTATCTCCATCTAAATCCTGATTGCTATTATAACCTTTTGGCCAAAAATTCCACCAATCAGTTAAATGTGTATTTTCATGTATACAGGTTTCAGCAAAAGTATCAATTCCATCATGTCCTGTTTCCGGATTATTACCACATGCAGGTGGTCCTATATAAAATACAGAATTCCCCCAAAAGTAATATCCAAAATAAGGTGTTGTTCCATCATAAATATGATTACCAGAACTTGCTTTTGTTTGACTCCAATAAAAATACCAATTAGGAATAAGTGGTCCCCAGGGGTTGTTAGTCCCATCTCTGGGAAAGAATATTTGGACGGTTGTATTATCCTTATCTGTTTTGCCACCTAAGGTTAATTCTGCTATTACCTTTTTATCACCAAATTGTCCATTACTTCCTGGTAACCCGGTATAGGTAAAAGTTACTATACCTCCTTTAGGTGGACTTGGCACAGTAGTAAGCTTAGAACCTACTATCGGGTCAATACTCCATGGTTCTATATCATCTGTATACTCATCTGGCCTTGCCTCTGCTTCACATTGAACATCACATACACCTGGATTTGCTTGACTAAAAACAAAATTATTCGCCGTTGGCGGTGGTGTAACTGGAGATGTTATCTCCACCTCAAACACCGTCTCATGAATAGAATCGTTATCATCACCATGGGGACAGGTAATTTTGGCGTTTATAGTGATATATCCGGCTCCGGGTGGCAAAATTGAATAAGATGGACCAGCTCCATCTGAAAACTGATATTGACCACCTTCTGCTAATTCCTCAACTGCACTCCACACTATATCCCCACTTATCTCACCACATTCATCACAATAAGCCTGCGCAGTACAATCTATCGTCTCACCTACTAAATAATAACTATTATTTGCTGGTGA
>JBFLXS010000527.1 GCA_040755795.1 bacterium
CAGAATTCGTCAACAAATTGCCAAAAATCTATTGCTTCATAACTGGTTTTACAAAGTAGGTCTAAATAAAGTTCTCTATCTTTAATTATCAAAGGGATACCTGATGTCAACACGCTATAAATTAGTGCTGGAGCAACTCTATTTAAGACAGCAAAATCTACTTCTGCTTGCAAAATCTTTTCCACATCTGCCCAGATTTAATGTTCTTTGGGATAATCTCTTTGTGTTTCTATTTCTAAATATTCTTTGGGTTTAAAATAGACAGCAATATCCCACTCAGAGATTTGTCTTTCTAAGTTTTTACTTCTTGAACCAAATAAAAAGGCTAAAATTACTGACGGCACTTTTTCAAAATAATTAGTAAGTGTTTGAATCTTTACCTCTTTTTCTTCCATTAAATTGTCTCCCAGCGGGGTTCCCGGGAACACAATACTTAATTTCATTCATCTTACCCAGTTAGTATTGTGCCCCGCGATTTCGATTTCCCACGGCACTTTACCCTCCTTTAATTTGGTAATTGGTAACTGGTGAATGGTAATTAGTTACCAATTACCATTTAACCGATTACTTACTTTTAATTTCGTGAAGCCCTATTTTTTAGGGCATAAACTTGTATTTGGCCACCTCTATTTATTTTACATATCAGAATTTGAAATGGTTTTAACAACGGATATAGAGCATAAAATATAAGTTTTATCCCCTTGCGTATCATAATGACTCCAATGCGTACTTTTGGAGAAGAAGTATTAATTATTGTAAGTAGATAGGGGAAAAACCAATCAAACATTGTATCATATGCTTCATAACTCATTACCTTTATAACCTTAAAATTTGCCTTTTCAAGTATTTTTCTAATGGTTAGTGGTGAAAAATGATAAAGATGACACGGAACATTTAAAAACACAAATACCTTCCCTTCCAGAATAGCTTTAGCACTTTTAATATTAGGAACTTGAACTACCAATAATCCATCATCCTTCAAAATACGATAGACTTCATTCAATCCATTCACTGGGTCAGGGATATGTTCTAAAACATCCCACATTGTAATCACATCAAAATGTTTATCCGGGAATTTGATTTCTTCCAACTTTTTATTCATCACATTAAGTTTAAATTCATCTTTAGCATAATTTGCTGAGGTAGTTGCAAGTTCTACTCCCACACAATCCCAACCCATTTTCTGTGCAACATGAAGAAAAAAACCAACACAACATCCAATATCAAGAATTCTCCCTTTATTTTTAAATTTCTCTATCCTGCGTAAAAAGTTTCTAAATCGATGGATAAACTCTCTTCTGCGTCTAAGATATCCTTTAATATCTCCATAGTAGATAGTATTCATTGCTTCAGTTGAACTAAACTCTTTCCCAATCTCAGTAAATACAAGAGAACACTCACTACACTGAAGGACTTTACAATTATTGATATTGGAATAAATTGTTTCCTTAAAACTATTTGCCCCACATAATATACAATCTTGTGTCATTATTTTCTCAATTTCCCTTTTAATGTTACGAAAAGAACTTCACTAACTTGCCGTTCTAATCCTTTTTATCATTTCCCAATCCTCTTTTGATACCGCTTTAAAAAGAAGAAGTAAAAGAATGTAGATAGTTGCTCCTGCTCCTATACATAAAAACAGGTTAAAATTTCTTCCCAGATAAACAAACATACCCATAATAATAGAGGCAACGATTATTTTAAATGTCTGCGTTGAGAATAAAGTAATCCCTTCTTTCACTTTACTCAGGTATGTAAATACCCATAAGGTAATAAGAAGCTCTGCCGAAAATACACTCAGACTAACACCAATATGCTTTAACTTTGGAATTAGAACCAGGTAAAGAACGATGGTAACCAGTAATCCTGCTCCGATAATATAGTTAATGTCTCTTTCCCTATTAATCGAAACAAGGGCCTGGATACAAATACTCTGGATAAATACAAATAGTGTTGTCCATATAAGTATTTTTAGGACCGGGATTGAATTAACAAATTTCCCTCCATATATCAACAGGATTATTTTATCTGCCAAAATAGTTGTTCCCACCGCGAGTGGAACTCCCATTATCAACATATACTGACTGCTCTTGTTGAAGACATAAATAAACCCTTTGTTTTCTGATTTATGAAGATTAACTAATACCGGAAATAATGCTGTGGCAAAATAAGCCGGGAGGGTTTTAAGAAAATGAGCTAATTTAGCCGAAGCTGAATACCACCCTGTTACTGCATCTCCAGCTATTCTCGACAGCATTATATTGTCCAGATTAACAAACAGTGTCCCAATCACAAATAGGGTCATAAAAGGTATACTTTTTCTTCCCAACTCCTTCCAGAAGGGAATATCTATTTCAAATTTAGGCCTGGCAAATCTCTTTATAATAAATAGAAGAGTAAAGAAAAAATATAAAATACTGACA
>JBFLXS010000528.1 GCA_040755795.1 bacterium
ATCCTGCCTGCTCATCTACGGTAAAGATAGTGGAAAATGTCCCATAATCATTGGTAGAAACAACGGTAATCGCAGGATTGATACCAAATCCAATAGTTATTGACTCCAGTGACCCAAAGCCATTGCCGCAGATACTCACCATACTTCCTACTGTTCCGGCACCTGGTGTAATTAAAGTTATCTTCGGGAAGATGACAAATAGACTGGAGGCAGAACAATGACTGCCTTTGGCACTAACCGTTACCGTGCCACATCCTGCCTGCTCATCTACGGTAAAGATAGTGGAAAATGTCCCATAATTATTGGTAGAAACAACGGTAATCGCAGGATTGATACCAAATCCAATAGTTATTGACTCCAATGACCCAAAGCCATTGCCAGAGATACTCACTATACTTCCTACTATTCCTTGTTGTGGAGTAATCAGGATAATTTTTGGCAAAATGGTAAATATCCCTGTTGCCTTTTCACTACCAGAGGCAGTAATTGTCGTCTCACCATAAGGTTGGGTATTTACGGTAAATGTTGTAGTCCAACTACCATCGGCGCCCGTCGAGCTAAATTGAATAGTTGGTGTCCTCCCAAATGCTATCGTAATTGTTTTAGATGCCCCAAAACCATCTCCTTTTAAGGTAATAATAGTGCCTACTGTGCCTGAAGTTGGAGTAATAAGAGAAAGGTTGGATGTAATGAAGAAATTACCTGTCGCATATATTCCACTGAAATTACCTGTAAGTTGTGTTGCTAAAATTGTTACTGTGCCATAAGGCTGAGTTTTTATTTCACCATTCCATATTGGGTCAAATTCACCAAGACCATTTGTCAGGACAACAGTAGAATACAATGTCGTTCCGATTTCAATAGAAATAATCTTATTCCCCGCTTCAAAACCATTTCCTTTTATACTTATCGTCGTTCCAATTGTACCTTTCGTAGGTGTAATTAAGCATAAATTGGATATAATTTTGAATCTGCTGGTAGCATACACATTTGAGAAATGAGTATCTGTCCCCATAACTGTATATGTTCCGTATGGCTGGACTGGAGTGGTGAAAGTAGTCGAGAATGACCCATAGATAGTAACTGCCGTCGTCCCTCGATAAATATTATTAAATTCTATCTGCACCTCACTTTCTTTCCCAAAACCATTACCTGCAATGGTAATAATCGTTCCTACGGAACCGAAAATAGGAGTTAATTCAACTATATTTGGCAAAATAGTAAATATCCCGCTTGCCTGCTCACTCCCGGAGGCCTTAATAGTCGTCTGACCGTAAACTTGCGTATCTACGGTAAATGTCGTTGACCAGCTCCCTTCACTATAGCTTGAAGTCGTCTGAATCATTGCTGTTGTCCCAAAATCAAGCCTGATAACCTTGTTCGCTCCAAATCCATTCCCCAATACCGTTACCACGCTCCCAACCGTCCCCTGACCCGGCGTAATAACAATGATATTGGGTAAAATCTTTATCTTATTTCCACTCTGGATACCCAGCACATCGTCATAACCTACAACCGTTGTCGTGCCGTAAGGCTGTGTATCTACTGTCCATGTCGTGCTAAAACTACCTCCCGCATAGCTTGAGGTAATTTGAATTGTTGGTGTTATCCCAAATTCTACCCGAATCAAACTATTTGCCCCATAACCATTGCCACAAATACGGATGATTGTCCCAACCGTGCCCTCTGCAGGACTAACCAAAATAATATGTGGTAATATCTTAAATAGCCCTTTTGCCTCTTCGCTTCCGTGTGCCTTGATGGTTGTCTGACCATAGGCTTGCGTATCCACCGTCCATGTCGTGCTAAAACTCCCTGCCTCACAACTCCAGCCCGTCTGGATGCTTGATGTTGTGCCAAAATCTATGGCGATAACTTTATTCCCACCAAATCCATTGCCCGCTACGGTAACCATGCTTCCAACCGTGCCTTCTGACGGCGATATAAAGATGAGTTTTGGTAAAATAAAGATACTTGCTCCTGCAAAAATATTAATATCATCCTCAAATGCGGTTACAGTCGTCGTCCCATAAGCCTGCGTATCCACAGTAAAGGTTGTAGTCCAACTCCCTTCAGCCATCGTCGTCACAAACACAATACTTGAAGTCTTCCCAAAAGCAATTCGGATAGAACTCGTTGCCCCAAATCCATTCCCGCTAATAGTAATGACTGCCCCAACCGTGCCTGCCCGTGGGGTAACCTCAATAATATTCGGTAAGATACTAAATAGCCCAAATGCCTCTTCACTGCCGTATGCCTTGATGGTTGTTTGACCATAGGCTTGCGTATCCACTGTAAATGTGGTTGTAAAGCTACCTTCTGCGTAAGTTGATGTTGTTTGAATAGTAGGTGTCGTACCAAATGCTATTTTTATTATCTTATTTGCCCCAAAGCCATTGCCTCTTAATGATACAATAGTTCC
>JBFLXS010000529.1 GCA_040755795.1 bacterium
ATGGGTTGTATGACCTATTTTGATACATTTACGCACCCTTATCAAAAATCTGCGCACCCCTGTAGAAAAGTTACGCACCCTTCATAGGATTTTACGCACCCCTAAAAAACACTTCACTAAAACGTTTCATATTGACTAATTCTTTTTGTTATAGTACATTAGCTCAGTAGCATTTCGAATTGTGAATGCTAAAAATAATCACATAATTCAAAATAACAAACTGAATAAAACATCAGTTAAACATAACGAAATCATTCAAAATTACAGTATTCCTGAATAATTGGTATATGTGTTTCAGCTATCTTTAGAAGCATGATCTCATCTTTTGAAAAGAATTTCAATTCTTTAGATTCTAAACTTGTTTTTAATGTAGGATAAATTAATAGCTTTATATGATAAACAACCGTGATTACACGTAGAATGTTCCCGTCTGGATAATGGGTAATTCTTGAAGGATCGTCATATATGTTAAAAAAACGCAACTGGTTTTTATCAAATTTTAGTCCGGTTTCTTCAAAAACCTCTCGAATTGCACAGGAAACTAAATCTTCATCCATATTTAATGCCCCGCCAATTATAGCCCATCTATTACTATCTGCTCTATGTTCAAGTAAGATTTTATTTTCATATTGAATAATCACTGATACACCTATGTGATTTGGTTTATTCGGTTTTGGTGCAAGTACATTTTTATAATAAAATTTAGCATTTTTCATTTTTTATCACCTCATAAAAAAGACATTATTTACAATAGTATATCGTGGTTGGTCCATTCCCGCTCTTTGAAACAAGTCCCTGTTCATCGAGTTCATTCAATCTTCTAATCAATGTGCTTTTTTCTATCTTTATCGCATTCTCTATATTCTGTCTTGATGATTTTGGATAAGCATGTAAATATGCCAGAATTGCTTCTTTTTTCTCTAATTTTGAATAGTCAAAGTTTGTTACAGGTAATATTATCCTAATCAAGAATTTTTGAATATCAAATGAAGGTTTTATCTTATAAGGTTTATAACTATCAATAATTCTTTTTATACCTGTACCAAATTGTTCTATTAGATTTAATCTAAAAAATACATTTGCAATGATTGGATTTCTAGTTAATGAAGTCAGCCCTCTATAGTATTGTTCTTCATCCATGCCTTCAGGGAGCCCTCCAGGTGAAACAATTTCAATACGGTTTTCGAACATTGAAATTTGAACACCTGAATTTAGCAAATAATCTCTATGAATAATCGCATTTGACAATGCTTCTCGGAAAGCTACAAGAGGAACTTGTTCTTTTGTAGTTCTTTGGATTCCTTCAACCGACTGGTAAGAAGGATATTGAGTTTGAAGATATGTAATAGATTGATCAAAATGCTTTAATAATGATTGATTCTCAAATCTTTTTCTGTCTAGAAAAGTATTGGTGTCTAATTTGAATCTTGCTATATCAACATATGATTGGCTCGATCTACCGTTGTCAGAAAGCAACAAAGCAGCATTGTTGTATGTTTTATCGATGAACAATCCAAGTGTTGTTAATACAGCCTGGTTGACATCAGTAACATTAAGAACTGAACTCATTTTCTCTTTTAAATAGCTAAAACTTAAATCTGATTGAGATACTTTTAATTGATCATATGTAAGATTTTTACTAATCAAAGTTAGTCTTGTCAAATTACTTCCATCGACTGGCACTGTAGAAGTATCATTTCTCATATAAGCAGTGTTCTGATAATAATAAGGTCCATTATCACCTTTGTATACCTTAATCTCTAATATTGTTTTGCCGTTATACTCTATAATATTCATATCGAAAAATGGTTTTGGTGTTATTGTCGAATTGATTGAATTTTCGATAACCATTTTCTCTTCATGGATATTTGGTAATCCAATTACTTCACCTTGATCATCGATTCCAACATATATATAGCCGTCATGGAAATTACTAAATGCTGAAATAGTCTTTAGTAATGATTTTGTATATTTTGCTTTTAACTCTACATTTTTAGACTCGTGAATTTTCATTTTCATCACCTCTGACACTATGATATCATTTATCGTTTCATTTTGCAACATTAAACTATCCTATCGTTTCACATTGGAACAAATACATTTTCTTCTGCTTCGGCGAATAATAAATAATTCACTGAGAAAAGAGATAAGAACAGTCGTAATACAAATAGCAAGTGTTACAAAGGAGTAAACTAAAAAGCATATCGTGTAATTTTTTTTGTAATCGCGTAAATTCTTGAGTAAACGTGTAAAATCCAGTGTAATCGTGTAACAATTGATCCACTAGACTATAATTATCTTAAATTTCACTACTTTTAGTAACTATATTTGAACTGCAAACCGTAAGAATGGCTCTATTTGGCGCAAAAAAGGCTGAATACAATTTGTATCCAACCAATGCTTCTTATATG
>JBFLXS010000530.1 GCA_040755795.1 bacterium
TCAGTAAAAACACCTTTTGGCGAAGTAAAGAATGCCCTTGGAGGCTCAGCGGTATATTTTTCATTAGCCGCAAGTATTTTCACTCAAGTGAAATTAGTCGGGGTTGTTGGAATGGATTTCCCGGATGAAGCTCTTTTACTTCTAAAAGAAAAAGGAATTGATTTAAATGGGTTACAAAAGATAAAAGGAAAGACATTTCATTGGAAAGGAGAGTATCATTACGATTTGAATGCGGCAATTACGATTGATACTCAATTAAATGTCCTTGAAAACTTCTCCCCTGAAATCCCTTTAGAATATCAAGATACTGAATTTATTTTCCTGGCTAATATTGACCCTGATTTGCAATTAAATGTGCTCCAACAATTGCACTCACCCAAATTAGTCGTAGCGGATACAATGAATTTCTGGATTGAACGAAAAAAAGATGCCTTATTGAAACTCCTAAAAAAGATTGATATAATCGTATTAAATGATGGGGAAGCAAGACAATTAACCAATGAACCTAATTTAATCAATGCGGCTAAAAAAATACTCTCATCAGGTCCTAAACAAGTCATCATTAAAAAAGGTGAGCATGGTTCATTAATGGTTTCATCCTCAAATTTTTTCTCTGCCCCTGCCTATCCATTAGAATCCATTTTTGACCCAACTGGTGCGGGCGATTCATTCGCAGGTGGATTCGTTGGATATTTAGCCTCTCATAAAAACTTAAGAGAACCAGAAATGAAAAAAGCCATTATTTATGGGACTACTATTGCTTCATTTACCGTAGAAGATTTTAGTATTAATAAATTAATTAATTTAACTAAAGATGATATAGAAAAAAGGTATCGTCGAATTAAAAAAATTACGCATTTCTAGTGTCGTGTTGAACAAATAACGCACGGAATTTGATTGTAGTAACTGGTAATTAAATACCATTCACCAGTTACCATTTAACCAATTACAAGGAAAACTCTCAAGAAGTAAGAAGTGGGAAGTCCGAAGTTAATATAAGAGGAATCAACTTCTTTTCTTACTTCTCACTTTCTACTTCTCACTTCCTGCTTAAAAAAGCTGCGGGTAAAGAAAATTTGTCTGTTGGACAAAACCAATAAAATCAACATTTAATTTTATCCAATAGTGTTCCGAATTGGAAAGAAGAAACGCTCATGCCCCTACAGGGCACAAATGACGATGAAAAATAATAGCACGCTGATGATGCGGATATTCGCGGATATAAGATAGGAGATAGAAGGTGGGAGATGGAGAGATAAGCGTGAGGAGTGGTGTTTTGTTTACTTTCTACTCTCTACTTTCTACTCTCTACTTCCTATTTTCAGAAGAACTGCTTAAAAATGACAGGTAAAATTTATGTAATTGGCATAGGTCCTGGTGACCCTGAATTATTAACCCTTAAGGCTGTCCGAATCCTCAAGGAGGCACCCTGCATTTGTGTCCCCAGAGGCAAAGAAGATGGCAATAGTTTGGCTTTAACAATAGTTGAAAAGGCAATAGACCTCCAGGGGAAAGAGATAATCCCTGCCTATTTTCCTATGAGAAAAACCCGGGACAGTCAGAAATCAGGACAGGACGAGATTGAGTCCAGATGGAACGAGACAATTGAAAAGATATTGAACAGGATAAACAGGGGAATGGATGTTGCTTTTATTACCCTTGGTGACCCGACAATTTACAGCACTTTCTTTTACCTATATCCCAGGTTGCTTGAGTTATCTGATGAGATAGTAACAGAGATTATTCCGGGGGTCTCATCGATAACAGCGGGAGGAGCTAAGGCTAAACTGCCGTTGGCTCTGGGTGATGAAACACTGATGATTGTCCCGGCAAACTATATGTCTCGCGTAAAAGAGTTACTTCTGCGGTTTGACACCATAGTTTTAATGAAGGTTAATAAGGTCTTTGATGAAGTGGTGATACTTTTAGAAGAAATGGGGACTCTTGATAAGGCAATCTATGTCTCGCGGGCTGGGATGACGGATGAAAAAATAATTAGAGACCTCAAACAGGTTAAGGAAACAGACCTTGATTATTTTTCCTTAATCATAGTAAAAAAATGATTGGTAGTGTCGTGTTGAGTAAGTTTTGCACGGGGCATCATCAGGTTTCGTAACCTACAAACGGATAATTGGTAATTGGTAACTGGTTAAATAGATTTGTCGTCAGCTCAGCCAAACGGTATTTAATTACCAGTTACCAATCACCAGTTACCAGAATCAAATCCCGTGCGTTATTTGTTCAACACGACAGTAGTATTATCAGCAATTCTCGGTGAAAATAAGAAATGGGTATTTATGAGGGTTTTTCGGGATTATGAAATATATTTTTCGTAAAGATTTTTGTTTTTTGAAAAAAATATAGACTTTTTATCTTAAATGTGGT
>JBFLXS010000531.1 GCA_040755795.1 bacterium
AAATCGGGCACTTCGGCTATCCACCGACCATCTTCTTCACGTTCAATTTCGATATTCACTAAAATTAAACCTCCAATTTCTATATTTCTCTTCGCATGAACAAATTCAGTCTCATCTGTCTAACGATAGAGCTCACCTGCTGCGAGGGGGAATTACCACTAAACTTTATAAGCAGGTTAAAACTTTGATAAAGCACAAAACTATTTCAAACACGCCACAGCCCCTCGCAGTCAGGTGCAGCGATTGGTTAGAAAAAAACTGCACTCCGCCGTCTTTTTTCTTCCCTTCTTTTTGATAGTTAATTCTCAATTCGAGGTCTGACCCCAACCCTTCCCCTAACCCACTGATCTTAAACTTATTAGATTCTATCAAACTCTCTTTCTAAAGTTTCTTTTTCTCTCTCAAAGTCCTCTGTGGAGATACTACATTCTTTCCAAACATAATCAAAGTGATCTTGCATTAAAGAGTATACTATTGAATCCTTTGAATACTCAATTACTGGAACAACTCGACTTAAAACAGTCTCTTTTACTTTCTTTGCTTCCTCGGTCTGCCCATAGTGGTATTGTTCAATAAAAACACTTTCGTTAGTAATAAATAAGAAACATGATGGAGCAGATGAATATACTTTTCCTTCTATAGGAGATTTTAATTTGGCAAGCCGGTTTATTTCTCGGATAGATCCCATTGTATCATTATAAAGTCTATGTTCTTTATGAATAGTAAGAGTATAATCTTTGTAAGGGTGGTTGCTTTCTTTAGAGGCTCTATATTTTGCTTGTTGAGAAAGTGGATTTATTAGGAGTAAACGAATATTTTTCATAGGTTGTTCTTCCCTTCCAAGTCTTGATATCAAAATAGCCCCTGGAATAATATATGAGGATAAGGAAATTCCCATTACTCTAATCTCTCCAGAGACATTTTCTATAAGATATTTGAGCCTTTCTGTTAACAACTCTCTATCTAAGTATATGTTAATAATTCTTGAGTCTTTAATAGCTTCTGCAGTTCCGATACTCTTTTCTTTAATATAGGATTTAAAATCTCGAGCCTTCCCCCAAATAAAATCAAAATGCTTAACCATTTCTTTACCCACCTTAGAGTTAATATCGTACTGAATTACTGGCATATAACCTGATGTTATCTCCTCTCTATAATGATACTGTTCCACAAATGCGTAATTATCACTAAGCATTAAAAGACAACTGGGGCTTGTGGTATATATCTTTACTTCAAGTAAATTTCCTTTGTCTGATAAAATTTCAATCAATTCATTTAATGATTCCAAAATTTGGGTAACCTCTATGAATAGATTTCGTTCTCGATGTGAAGTTCTTCGAGGTTCTTCACTCTCTGCCCTATAAATGGCTTGTTCACAACAAGGGTTTATAAGGAGTAATTGAATTTTTAATGGTTTTTTACCTTCTTTAACGGATTTACTCTCTAATCTGACCTTTGTTCCCTTCCATTCTTCAGGAAACAAACGATCTCCTTTTAAAAAATCCCGTAATGAAATACCTACCAATCTCAAATTATTGTTTTTCTCATTCATCAATTCTTCACTTATTGCCTCTTTAGCATCTTTTCTACTTTTATATATAGCAATAATTCCATCAGTAACCATTGTATCCAGTGCCTTTACATAATTTGCCAATTCATGTGTAATACTTTTAACACCCCGGCCTAATCCCTCTAATTGCTCTCTCAGTTCAATCTCTCTTTCTTTGCTTTCAATCTCAGACATCCTCTTAAAGAGAGCATGCAAGAAAATGGTAACAGCACCAGTAATAAAAAGGACCTTCCAGAGCTCCTTCAATAAAAAGTGAATAGTTGTCCCTATTGGCTGAGTCTTCCAGAAATCTAAATTCTCAAAAACACCAAGAAGAAATGATCCAAGTAAGCCTGCTAAAATGAGTACTAAACTTACCAATATCAGATTTATATTGTGTTTTTTCCCTTTATTTGAAGATTTAATATCCATTTTGTTACCTCCTTTTGCCATTAGCATGGCATCTAACGACTGAGCTCACCTGCTGCGGAGAGAATTACCACCAAACTTTATGAGCAAGATAAAAGCTTGATAAACCACAAAACTCTGAAAACGGCACAGCCCCCGCCGTCAACTGCAACGCAGGGTTAGACAAAAGCTTTAATTCGCTGTCTTTTCCTTTTCCTCTGCCTCACCGAATTATTGTGCATTCCACATTCACGGTTTGACCCTCAAATATCTCCCGACCCTCAAATATCTCCTTTTATTTTCTCACACAAAGCCACAAAGAACACAAAGGTTTATTGTTTTATTCAATTCCTTTGTGACTTTGTGTCTCTGTGTGATTATTTTTATTAGTC
>JBFLXS010000532.1 GCA_040755795.1 bacterium
TCATCAATATATAGGTGATTATAAAGCAGGCTGTTTTAAAGGAACTTATGAAGAATATTTAAAAGCAATCTCTGATTAGGAGGATAAATATATCTAAATAAAAAAATCTGGTTGTTAACTTATATTAACGTATAAGTTAACTCCAGAAAAACAAATTAATTAAAAACTATAGATATATTAACATATATGTTAACATTCTGTCAAAGTGAACAGGAACAAAATTTATTACATCATTGTAAGTGCGGGGAATTAATTCATCTTAGATATTCTTATTGCTCGAAGTGTGCTTCTAATTTTAATATAGATAACACAACTGGCGAAAAAGAATTTCAGAGAAGAATAATAAATAAACATAATGATTTTGAGCATAGACAAAAAAGAGCAATTTCTTTCAGAAGAAAAATACACACCTGCGGTAATTTTTTAGAAATTAGTACTTCTATAAATAAGAAGTATAAAAATTTAATTCAAACTCCAGTCCTCCGGTATAAAACCACACAGGAAAATTATACTCGTTCAAATGCTTCTATTTCTCGTACTCGTTCAGTTCTTCGGCGGCTTCTATTATGTAATATATCTTCTGTTATAACTCACGAAAAGAACAGTCATAAATTTATTACTCTTACGTTTCGTGAAAATGTTACAAATGAGGAATGTATGGATGCTTTCAAAAAGTTCATTAAACGCCTTAACTGGGAATTTTATAAAACTAAAAAGCAGATAATAAAATATGTCTGGATAAAAGAGTTTCAACAGCCTCCATATTCACGCCTTCATTTACACGTGATCCTCTTTGATGTGCCTTTTTTGAGTAATGAAAAATGGTCGGAGATCTGGCACGGAGATTTAACAGGTGTCGAAGGTTGGATAGATGCGGAACGTCTGAAAATAAATGATAATATTCGACAGGGTAATAGTCAATTTAAGTTTGTTAATTACCTCTCAAAATACCTCAAAAAATACCTTTCCGGTGAACAATTCGATAGAAAAACAATCGTTGAATGTGCAAATGATAGGGCGTTTTCTTGTTCTCAAAATATCGTTAGACCTGAGTCAATTGTCTGTGAGGATGAATTCAATGATAGTATTATAGACCATTATAATTTATGTGCCTCTTGGGAATTAACCTCTGGTATGCAAAATGATGTGCCTGGTCGAATTTTTGGTTATTATCATATAATGGAACGGAGGTGTTAACATTGTTAACGTGTTAACATTAGTGTTTGCAAGGGTCTAAATGTTAACATTGTATACACGTATACATTAGTATTTACAAGGGTTTAAATGTATACAAAAAGCGGCGTTTACTGGCGGCTTCAATTGACGTCTTTTTGCCCTCTGTTGTGGTTAAGTTGTGGGTAAGTCCAAAATCGGAGGACGGGCTGTTTCCGCAGATTTGGACTTATCCATAGCTTATCCACATCCAAGAGGGCCTTACGGGCGTCACCTACGGCCGCCCATACCTAGCCGCCTGTGTTTATTATTGTGTGCTGATGAAAAAGGTTTTCTTTTCGGTGCTTTCCTGATTGTATTAATCTTTTTTCGGGCAGAAAAAAGTTTGAGTTTAAAATTCCCTTCTCCGAAATCGGAGAAGGATGAACCAGTTGATAAGTCAGTTTTGAGTTTTTTATTCCCTGAAGTAAAAACTTCAGGATTGAGGAGTGATTAAGATGTCAGATGTCGAGTTATTCGATAAGTGGCAGGAAATAATGAAAAGATTGGATTATTATAAGAATATAAGAGATTATACTTCTGCCTTAATTGAGGAAATTCAAAAAGAGGAGGTTTCTTTATTTAGTCAATTAATGGCTCTGGGATTGGTTTCTTAAAAAATAGTTGACCGATGGGTAACTATGTGTTATAATGTCAAAAATGGAGGGGTTAAATTGATTATAGAATATGATGAAAATGGTAATATAATAAGTAAAGAACCTTTTAATATACCTTTCCGTAGTAGTAAAGATTTTTTACTTCAAATAGATGCTTTTAGAAAAGCAAAAAAATATAGTTTTGAGTTTTTAGGTAAGATATTAGGTCTTAAAAAGAGTTCTGTTAGTCGTATATTTGCAGGCGAAAGAGGTTTGACTCTTGAAAATTTGGTGATGCTTCTTCGTATTTTTGGTTATAGATTATCTATTCAGGAGATTATGGATGGTTATCCAGAAGGATATGAGCCTGATATAGAGGATGACAGGGAATTATGCAGTTATGAACTTATTCATCAATATATAGGTGATTATAAAGCAGGCTGTTTTAAAGGAACTTATGAAGAATATTTAAAAGCAATCTCTGATTAGGAGGATAAATATATCTAAATAAAAAAATCTGGTTGTTAACTTATATTA
>JBFLXS010000533.1 GCA_040755795.1 bacterium
TTGTTGGTGCAGAATTTCCATTAGCTAATAAACTTTACCTTAAAAACTTCCAGCGAATTGGCAAAACAGCTGGATTAATTTATGGGTTTGATTTATTTGGAGCCTGTCTGGGCGGGCTTTTATCTACTATTTTATTTATCCCTATCTTAGGGATATTTCAGTGTTGTTTTATCTCCGGTCTCCTTAACCTGACATCTTTTATTCTGGTTTTTAAAATAGGACGCAGATTTGCAGGATAGAATAAAAAATAACTAACTATTTAGCCCTGTGAAGTGAAACAACAGGGGGGTGGTTATTGAGTAATAACCACTATAATTACCATTATCCTTTGTGCTGACTTTGTTCCTCTGCTAATGGTTTAGTCGGAAGGATTCCCATATAGGATATGATTCTTTTTGCCACTTTTTTAAATGTGGGTGCGGCAATTGTTCCTCCCCAATATGTGCCTTTTGGTTCATCTACAATGACCAAAATAATTACTTTGGGGTCATCTGCGGGCAGGTAACCAATAAAAGAGGCAATAAATTTATCAGGACTATACTTGCCATTTGCATCGACCTTCTGAGCCGTGGCGGTTTTCCCGGCAATCTCATAGCCATTAATTTGGGCTGATTCCCCGGTGCCATCAGTTACAACCTTTGTCAACATCTTATTTATTTGTGGAATTAATTCTAAAGGAACAACCTGTCTTACCGGCGTGGGTTTAAATTCCTTGATTATTTTTCCTTGCGGAGTTTTAATTGCCTTTATAACGATTGGTTTCATTAAAACGCCATTATTAGCAATCGCCCCGACGGCCATAATTAATTGCAATGGAGTAACTGAAATTCCCTGTCCAATAGCTATTGTATATTTAGACAGTCTAGACCAATCTTTAGGTTTAGGTAATAACCCTTTTTCTTCTCCAGAAAGTCCAATTTTAGTCGGCTCATTAAAACCGAATTCTAAAATATGTGAATAAAATTTTCTGTCACTTAGCCGGTGAATACATTGTGCCATTCCGACATTACAGGAATTGGCGATAATCCCTTCCAGATTTTGAGTTCCATGTGGATGATGGCAGTGAATAGTTTTATTCCCTATCTGGATATGTCCCGGGCAAAAATATGTTTTTTCAGATGGAATTAATCCTTCTTTGAGTAAAGCAATGGCAGAAAATATCTTGAAAGTAGAACCAGGCTCAAAAATATCCGTAACAATTGTATTTCTGTATTGATGAGATGGAAATTGAGAAAAACAATTAGGATTATAAAAAGGATAAATAGCCCATGCTAATATCTCTCCAGTCTTTGGGACCATAACAATTATTGAACCAGATTTAGCCTTCTGCTCCTCACAGATATTTTTCAGCTCTGCTTCAGCGTGATGTTGAATAATTTCATCTATGGTAAGAATAATATCATTTCCATTTGATGCCTTTTTTACAAGTGGATTATTTTGTGGGCATAAAATAGTTCTACCTTCTCCATCTTTCAGAACTACCAGACGATTAATTCCTGCTTTTAAATATTTATCATAGATTGATTCAATTCCTTCTAATCCTTCATTATCTAATCCAACAAAACCTATGAGATGAGCCCCTAAATGATTTTTAGGATAAAAGCGTTTATACTCTTTCAAGAAATCTATTCCCTTAATATTTAATTCTCTTATCTTTTGTGATTGTTTTTTCTCTACCTTCCTTTTTAACCAGACAAAAGATGAATTATGAGTTAATTTTTTATAGAGAGTGGTTGGGTTCATTCCTAAGATATTTGATAGTTGAATTGCGGTTTTGTATGGTCTTTCGATTCGGTTTGGTTGACTATAGATTGAATCTACCTCAATACTCATGGCTAATTCTTGCAGGTTGCAGTCAAATATAGTTCCTCTGGCTAATTCGATTTGTAAGATTTTAGTATGTTCACCTTTTGCCAATCCAGTCATTTTCCTGGATTGGACAAGCTGGATATAAAATAATCGGATAATCAGAAAAAAAGAAATCAAGGAAATAATAATAATAAAGACAAGGATTCTCTCACGGTATGATCTTGTGACCAAAATAGCCCTCCCACTTATTCTGGAGCCGGCGAGAGGAATTGAACCTCCGACCTACTGATTACGAATCAGCCGCTCTGCCCCTGAGCTACACCGGCTTTAAGTGAATCTGGAGACATTTTATCACAAATTTTAACTCATGTCAACAAAATTTTTGGTAACCGTTCAGAGATATAGCCGGAGAGCGTTGCGTAGGAGTTAAAGCTATATCTATGGTCACAGGCATTGCTTTACTTCATTTTCTGCCATCTTTTGCTTATTAAATTTGCTCCAGAGGAGCAATCTGTTTGTAGAAGAAAACCCACCC
>JBFLXS010000534.1 GCA_040755795.1 bacterium
CCCTGATAGTAAATTCTTTACTCTTAATATTATAGGGGATATAACTGATAAAGTCAACAAAAAAGTGCTAAGTTATATCTGAATGTATAACTCGTCTGAGGACGAAAATTTAGATGCGTTTGCCCTGAATAGGAGGCAGATTTTCGCAGATTATCAGGATAAGAATTAAAATAAAATTTTTGCGAAAAATCTGGTCCCAGTAATTTTCCCTTGACAAATACCTCTAAGAATGCTAAACTATCTTTGTTTTAAATCAAAGTATTTCTTGGGGTATTTATAAATAGCACACGGATGACACAGATTTAAACCGATTTTCGCTGATTTCCTCTGAAAATCATTCATAATAGGACGCAGATTAACACAGATTCACAGGATAAAAGAGAAGGAGAAATCTGTGTTAATCCTGAAAAATCCTGCAAGTCTGCGTTATATTTTCATTCTCCTTTGTGCCCTATGGGCATGAATGTTTCTTTCTCTTTATTCTGTTTTCTGTGTTCTGTTTTGTATCCGCGAATATCCGCATCATCTGCGTTATCAGCGTGCTATTATTTTCTTGATTTTAAAGGAGGGTTGAATTGAAGGTTGCAAAGACATTAAAGGTAGGTATATCACTGATACTCTTAATAATTACATCCGTAACCGTATGGGCATCAACAGGAGGGGAAGTAGCAAATGCTAATGTGGTCTGGTGGATATGGCCATTGTCGTTATTCATTTTTACCTTTCTCCTTGGTATTGTAGCAGTTCTTGGGGGTGTAGGTGGTGGAGTATTATATGTGCCGATTGTCAGCGGTTTTTTCCCTTTTCATCTTGATTTTGTCAGAGCTGCTGGCCTTTTTGTAGCACTGGCTAGTTCGCTTGCTGCAGGACCTGGTCTGCTTAAAAGAAATCTGGCTAATCTTCGTTTAGCATTACCAGTGGCGTTAATTGCCTCATCTGCCGCTATTGTCGGGGCTATGCTTGGACTTGCACTACCAACAAATATTGTCCAAGTCTTACTCGGTATTACCATTATCTCCATTGTTATCATTATGGTTTTGGCTAAGAAATCAGACTTTCCAGATGTGCCAAAACCCGATGCCTTATCGCAAAGCCTGGAAATTATGGGCATCTACCGGGAAGAATCACTTGGAAAAGATGTTGAATGGTGCATCCACCGCACAATGAAAGGATTATCTATGTTTATCATTATTGGCATAATGGCAGGTATGTTTGGACTGGGTGCTGGCTGGGCAAATGTGCCAGTTTTAAACCTGATGATGGGTGTTCCGCTTAAAATATCCGTGGCTACAAGCTCATTCCTTCTTTCTATCACTGATACATCAGCCGCCTGGATTTATTTGAATGAAGGAGTTGTTTTGCCAATGATTGTTGTGCCATCTATTGCCGGAATAATGTGTGGTGCTATGATTGGTGCCCAACTACTTGCAAAAACAAGACCAAGGGTAATTAGATGGATAGTTATTGCCCTTTTACTCTTTGCCGGAATGAAAGCAGTTCTAAAGGGGCTGGGGATTGGATAATTAAGTCCGATCTGTCCCAACTGTGGCTAAATTAATCTGGAGGAAATATGAATAGTAATAAAACCAAAACATCAGAAGAACAAATAGCCTATGCTAATGTATTAAATGTAGCCATGTGGACAGGACTGTCAATTTTGGGAGTTACCTTCATCATTTATCTATCAGGGGTATTGCCCCATTTTATCCCGATTGAAGATATGCCTAAATACTGGGGTATGGCATCAAAAGATTTTATACATAACTTTCAGGCTCCTACAGGATGGGGATGGTTAGCAATGGTAGGTAAAGGAGATTATCTGACTTTTGTAGGTATAGTTCTCCTTGCAGGGCTTACAGTCTTATGTTATCTGGTGATATTACCTATTCTCATAAGAAAAAAGGATATCCCCTATGTGGTAATAGCAATTTTTGAGGTTGCTGTTTTAGTCTTAGCCGCAAGTGGAATCTTAAAATCAGGAGGGCACTAACTTGTATTTATCCCTCTCACCGCAGAGAACGCAGAGTTCGTAGAGAATAAGCAACTCTCGTAACTGATTTCGCTTATTGACCATCTAATAATCTGGTTAAAAAACAATCAAATTCGGTAACCGTTCAGGGCTATACATTAGAAGTGTAAACAAGGAGAAATGGGGAAAAGGGAGAATTGGAGAAATGGCTCAAACTTTTTCTTGCTCCACCTTTCGGACATCAATCGTGGAGTCTGCGAAATTTACCAGTAACCCTATTTCTTTATCCACTCTTTTCTCCACTTTTCCATCTTCTCCCTTTCTCCTTATTTTTATTCTACCTGAACGCGGATGAAAAAAATGGAGATGCACACA
>JBFLXS010000535.1 GCA_040755795.1 bacterium
TGACTACTACTAATGCTCAAGGTAGTTTTACCGCTGCCTTTACTGTCGATTCACAACCTTATGGATTAAAGACTATTACTGCTACAGGGCTTATCTCATGTGGAGTAGCAAAATCCATCTTTACTATCCCCATTCCACCAGGCAGTATCTCAGGTACTGTAACTACTTCAACCGGTATCCCAATAGCAGATGTAATAATTAGTATATGGAATGTCCAGAGTACCACCACTGATAAAGATGGTAGATATAAACTGCTTAATTTACCTGTAGGCAAATATGAAGTGCAGGCAAGACCAAAAGAAAGTGAGAAAGTTGAAATTAGAAAAGATGTGGTTGTAGAACCAGGAAAAGATACAGCTAATATTAACTTTACTATTGATTATATTCATAAACGATACTGTAAAGGGATTTATATCTCTTCAAGACATGGGACGAATTATACAGACTTTTTGCATGTACCTGAGAATTACGAGATATATGATTGGGGGTATTATGTTTATTTCAGTAGAAAGGCAAGGGATAATGGGACATTTATTGATAAACCAGGGAATAGATTAGTAATTCAAGTAAGACTTGATGGAAGATGGTATTCCAAAGCATATTATGATGCAGTTTATTGGGTTTTTGCAAGAAAACCAGTTGTAGAAAAGGAATACGAACTTGGTGGTAATAATCATATTTATATTAATGAAAAAGTATATGGGAAAACAACTCGTACTTACTACCTTTATCCCTCTGAGCCTAAATATGAACTATTCAAATGGCATCATACAGTTCATGAGGCAAAAAATGCCTGGGATGGAGGCTCTTGTATTGATAAGGAGAATAACAGACTGATAATCAATGTAAGATATGAAGGGAAAACAATAGTATTTCACTGGTTGTGGTGGCATTTTGTGTGGGAAAGACCAGCATATTTTTCTGCTACCTATTATGTTTATGGGAAGAAGGAAGTTGGCAAAGGAGAATATAAGAAAGAGGAAATAGTAAGGATACCTGTTAAATTTGTTGAGGCAACTTCAACAACATCTCCTAAAAAATCTAATTCACTTATTATGTTAATGCCAGATAGTCCAACTCGTAATCTACGGTTAAATACATTAGAAGAAAAACCTAAGGTTGCTATCATGGTTAAAGATGTAGAGGAAGAATTGACCACGGTTAGATTAAAATTAGCTTTTAATCCAGATAAGATACAGGTAGAAAATGTTGGTACCCCTACCTTTGAAGATACTACGACAAAGGTTCATTTACAAAAAGATATTGATAATCAAGCAGGTAAAATAGATATAGGAATGGTAATAGTAGATGAGGATGATGTGTATCGTGAAGAAAAAGGTACTATTTCTGATAAAATTTTCTCTAATAACCAAAGCAGATTACTGTTAGAAGATGATGAGGAAAAGGAGGAAGAAAATATAGCTCCACTTGCTTATTTAATCATTGATATACCTCAAAAATCCAGAGCTTCAAGTTATCAAAGGACATTAGAGCAGATAATGAATTGTATAAGTATCGATGATGTAGAGTTAAAAGATGCAGATGAAAATGTTATAGAAGTAAAAATAGATGAGAGAAATATTACAAAGGTTCAACCTGAGTTAAATCTTGATAAGGTCTATTGCTACCCCAATCCGACAAGGGACGAGATAACTTTTGCCAAATTGACTAAAGATTTCAGGGTAAAGATATTCAACATAGCAGGTGAGTTAGTTTATGGTGAGCGGGAACATACAGCAGATGGTAGTGCACAATGGACATGGAAATGTATAAATAATGCGGGCGAAAAAGTAGCAAGTGGGATTTATATCTATATCCTTCAAGACCCGGTAAGTGGCAGTATGAAGAGAGGGAAGCTGGGAGTGGTTAGGTAACTGAGTGATTAGGTAATTGGGTAACAAAATAATTTAAACATCTACCTCCTTTGCCCATTTAAGAATCTCTTTTAAAATATTATCGATCATCTTAAGTGTCCTTTCATCATTCTTTTTAATTAAATCTATAATCTTTGCAAGCATCATAAATTCAGTTTTTACTGATGGTAAGGCTTCACAAAATAAAAAAAGCTCTGCAATACTTACTCCAAGTCCTTTAGCTACCTTTTCTATACTACCAAGAGAGAGATTTTGTTCTCCCCGTTCTATTGTACCAATATAGGTACTATGTAATTCTGCCTTTTCTGCTAATTCTTCTTGAGTTAATCCTTGAATTTGTCTAAGTTCTCTTACCCTCTGTCCAAATTTGATTTGTATATCGCTCATTGCTTTTTTATCCTCTATAAATTTATATCATAATTAACCATAAAAGTGAATAGACGATAACTTTTTTTTACAGACGAAAATT
>JBFLXS010000536.1 GCA_040755795.1 bacterium
ATTCCCCGCGTTATCCTCCGCCTCTATCCGGTATGTGTATCCGCCGGATTCGATGACATGACTTGTGTATGTGTATGTTGAATCAATAAACAATGCTTTTCCGCTCTCATATGTTATGCCGCCTTTTGTAATTATCACCCTCGCTTCTTTCATCCCGCTTAACGCATCTTCGGCATTGAAGGTTATTACCGGCGGCTCGCTGAATGTCCCGCCTCTTGGGGAAAAGTTTTCGGCGATGGAGGGAGGGGTGGTGTCGTAAAGAAAATAAACAGTATCAAATCCCGAATATTCCAAAGCGTCAAAAACGGCTATTTCCACAGCGCATGGCCCTTCAGTCAAATTAGCCGTAGAAATGGTTGTTTCAAATTCTTCTTCGAGCTCATCGTAAATACCATCTTTTGGAATAAGGTCAATCCACTGCCCCCAATTATATGTAGTATCTAAAGCAATTGAGGCCGCCCTGTACTTCGCCCGGCCTATCGGAATCCCGTCGTTTACAGCGCCAAAAAATAGTTTCCACCAGGGCGTTTTGATTTTTTTGTCTCTTATCTGAATCGGTGAAACCCTGTCCATATTTACTCTTGAAGAATCCAACGACACGCTTAAAAATACTCCTCTGTCTCTATAAGGTTCTTTTGACGCCACTCCCCACGCCGATACGCTATATTCGTATTCTATCCCGCGGATGATAAATTTATTGCCTTTTTTTATCCTGGCGATTTCATCGTCTACATTTACTGAATCATATAGCTGGCATAAAATTTCCATGCCTTTTGTGTTATATGAATCAGAAAGATTTATGATGTCGCTTTTGTTATCAAGTATCTTGTAAACATGATTGACCGCATCTCCATCTGTCAGGACAAGTTGTTTGCCGTCTAAAATTCCATCGGTATATCTGAATGGAGCTCTGAATTTGGGAAGTGATAAAAATTCTTCAGGGATTTGTATGTATCCTTTAGGCAAATCTTCATCTAATTCTATTACAAAGGCATTATTACTTACCTTTTCAACTCTTTTTATTTTTCCTTCCAATGGATCAAAATATTCAAATGTCGTGGAATCATTCATTTCAGGACTAAATTCAACTTCTCCTACTTTCCATCTATTGTTATCTCCTTTTACCTTTCTCACTATTTCATATCTTTCTGTATTGCCGTTTAGATTGCCTGCTCCCTTAGTCCAGCTGATTTTCGTTCCTCTTTCCTGCCCTTTGAAAAATAAAAATTGTCTGCGAGTCGCTGCAATTTCATACTCGGTTTTTACTTCATAGGGAGGATTCACTGCTCCAATCTTGTCTTTATATGGATTCATGTATTCATAATTCTCGCCCAAAATCTTTAGCCTCTGGTCTAAATCCACATGTTCCATGACATCCATAGCGAGATATTTCCCCGCCTCAACAACGGCAAGAACTATATCCTTCGCGGTATCTATTAATCCTATTGTCTCATACGCCTTGTACACAACTACTGCCGCAGCTGCCGCATCTTCCGGAAGAAGAACAAGTACCACTCCCATCCCCGCTGCCTTTCCAATTTTTTCGAGCACCGCATCCAGCAATCCCATATCGCTTAACAATTGCCACACTGTTTTCCTCTCATCCCATATTGTTATTTTATAATCTCCTAAATTCTTTAAATCAAGATTCTTTAGATTATCCAGCGCCTCATATTTTAAAAAGTCTCTCCGTTTATCACCTAAAGCGTAATTTACTTTCTGTAAATCGCTGTATGATAAAACTCCCATGTTACCTGTCAAATCCACAAAATTTCCCTGGCCGCCTGTCATCGCGTCCCCGTGGGAAAGCAGAATGTTTGATTTTGTGGGACTGCCTGGAGTTAATGTTAAATTTGCAATTTCTTCTATACATATGTTCTCTTTTGTCTCTGTTGCTATGGTAGTATCGTAGTTGTGCCTCCGCATATCTTCCCAGCTGTCATAATTCTGCATCAGATATTTCAAGGCATGAATCATTGTGCTTCCACGTGTATTAGGTGACAAAGCCCAGTATTCAGCAACTTTCTTTTGATTCATTATCTTCATCGCCAGATAATGCCCCGTTGAATGGCTCACTATCCTTGAACTGTCTAATAGAACATTCATCTTATCAAGAAGTGAAACTGCCTTATCCACCGCGCCGTCATGCGTGCTGTCGCCTTTTCCGCCATTCCATAAAACTCCGAATTCAGAGATAGGTTTCCCTGAACCTGCCGTATTTTTGCCGTCATAATCTTTGTGCGTGTTGTAGCTTATTACAACTATCGGGCTCGCTGGGCCTGTTATACCATCCATCCCTGATGTTGATTTTTCAATATAGTTATTAGTTCCGGTCATCCC
>JBFLXS010000537.1 GCA_040755795.1 bacterium
GGTGGGTTTTCTTCTACAAACAGATTGCTCCTCTGGAGCAAATTTAATAAGCAAAAGATGGCAGAAAATGAAGTAAAGCAATGCCTGTGACCATAGATATAGCTTTAACTCCTACGCAACGCTCTCCTTTTAGAATCGCAGATTGGGGCAAAAATTTTGTTGACAAAGAATAAAATTTTTGCTAAAATACCTCATGAACCTTTAGATTATCTGCCTGAAGGTACGTATGAAAAGACAGTTATTGATTATCCAGAGGCGTAACCGTTCAGGATATAACCACAGAGTCACAGAGAACACAGAGGGAATATATAACCACGAATGAACACAAATACAAAAAGATTTGTAGTGCGAGGCTTTAGCCTCGCTTCTGACTACATTTATAGGATGTCAGAGGTTAATTCGTGTGCATTTGTGGCTAATTTCCTTAATTCTCTGTGAACTCTGTGCCTCTGTGGCTGAACGCTTACCCAGAGGCATAGTTTGATAATTTTCCAAATCTACCAACTCATCAATTTAAAACATTGAAAAGATGCGCCCAGGGTGCTTATGCTACCACAAGGAGAAGGATTAATTCCTTACTGTTATCTAAATGAGGAGTGAATCATGAAAAAATTACCAATAGGTATTCAGACATTTGAAAAGATAACCAATGAGAACTACTGTTATGTAGATAAGACAGAGATAATATATAGTCTTATAAACAGTGGGACTTACTTTTTCTTATCCCGTCCGAGAAGATTTGGTAAGTCATTGTTGATAGATACGATAAAGGATTTATTTGAGGGTAAGGGAGAATTATTTAAGGGTTTATGGATAGAAGATAAATGGGATTTTAATCAGAATTATCCTATGATAAAGATAGATTTTAGTAACCAAAAAGCTACCTCCGGGAAAGAACTTTCATCCTTTATCTTAAATCAGTTAAGATATATAGCCTCAAGTAATAATTTATCCCTTGAAACAACAACATATTATGAAGAATTTGAGGAACTAATAAGAAAATTATTTGCAACAAAAAACAGGGTGGTTATACTGATAGATGAGTACGATAAACCTATTTTAGATAACATAGAAAATCCCGAACTTGCAAAAGAAATGAGAGAAATACTCAAAGGCTTTTATACTATATTAAAAGGAACTGATGCATATATCAAATTTGTGATGCTGACAGGTGTGAGTAAATTTTCTAAGGTATCTTTATTCTCGGGACTAAATAACCTGATGGATATAACATTAGACGAGCGATTTGCAACGATATGTGGTTACACTCAGAATGATTTAGAGACAGTATTTAAGGAATACCTGGTGAATGTAAACATGGAGAAAGTGAAATTGTGGTATAATGGATATTCCTGGCTTGGTGAGAGTATGTATAATCCATTCGATATACTTTTGTTTTTAGATAAGCCAGGTAAAGAGTATAAAAATTACTGGTTTGAGACCGGCAGTCCGACATTTTTATTAAAATTGTTAAAGGAGAGAAAATATTACATCCCAGAGATGGAGGAGATAAAAGGAGGGGAGGAATTGATAGGTGCATTTGATGTTGACTTTATAGAACCGGCGGCATTGCTGTTTCAAACAGGGTATCTGACGATAAAAGAGAAAAAGAACTTAGGCGATAATATCTACTATACACTTTCCTATCCTAATCTTGAGGTAAAAAAGAGCCTGAATGAATATGTTGCAAACTATTTTGTTTTTAATGCTGGGATGTATCAGCGAGTGAGGATAGAGATATATGAATCAATAGACAGAATGGCTTTTGACTCGTTACAAGAGATATTTTTCAGACTTTTTGCCGGAATTCCTTATGAATGGTATATAAAGAATGAATTAGACAAATATGAGGGGTATTATGCCTCCATATTTTATGCAGTATTTGCCTCCCTGGGGTATGATTTAGAAGTAGAAGACTCTACTAATCAAGGCAGAATAGATATGGCAATAAAAACTAATAAGGCAATAATAATATTTGAATTTAAGGTAGTAGAAGATAAAGGTGATAAAAATACAGCATTAGAGCAGATAAAGAACAAAAGGTATTACGAGAAGTACTTAAAAGTAAATAGGAGTGTTTATCTATGCGGGATAGAATTTTCTTGTGTAGAAAAAAATATTGTTAGGTTTGATTGGGAATTGGTAAAAGGTCCAACCCCATTGGTGGCAAAAAAAGTTTCTTGCAAAATCTAAGATGCTATGATACAATATTTGTAACTATTCAGCCTGTAGGAAAGTAGGAGAGTAGGGAAGTAGGAAAGGGGAGACATTGTCCCCAGAAGAGGAATACCGTGCACATCCTTTATCCCTTTCCTACTACCTACTTGCCTACTATTTC
>JBFLXS010000538.1 GCA_040755795.1 bacterium
TCACCAGCAAATAATAGTTATTATTTAGTAGGTGAGACGATAGATTGTACTGCGCAGGCTTATTGTGATGAATGTGGTGAGATAAGTGGGGATATAGTGTGGAGTGCAGTTGAGGAATTAGCAGAAGATGGGATACATCAGTTTCCAGATGGCTCTGGACCGAGTTATTCAATTAATCCACCCGATGCTGGGCATGTTTATATTGATGCCAAAATTACCTGTCCTCATGGTGATGATATTGATTCAATTCATGAAACGGTATTTGAGGTAGAGATAACATCTCCAGTTACACCACCGCCAACGGCAAATAATTTTGTTTTTAGTTTAGCCAATCCAGGAGTATGTGATGTTCCCTGTGAGGCAGAGGCAAAACCACATGAATATACGCCTGAGATAGAGCCTTGGACTATTGACCCAATCAGAGGGTCTATATTAACTACTATCCCAACTCCACCAAAGGGAGGAGTAGTGCTATTTACATTTACAGGGTTACCTTATGATAATGGTCAATTTGGTAATAAGAAGGTAAGAGCAGAACTTACATTAGGTGGAAAGACAGACAAAGATGAGACGATTGTCCAAATATTCTTTCCAAGAGATGGGACTAATCACCCAGGTGGTGGAACACCTAATTGGTATTATTATTGGAGTCAAGCCCTTCGTGTTATGGACAAACATACATATAATGGTGACCTTGAGACTAGCAGAACTATTGTTTTTTCTGCAACATCCTGGATTATAGAAATTGGTAGGAATGCTAATTGGCCTCAAGGGAATCCTCCTACTGGTAATGATTATATTGATGGATTTTGGGCCACAAATCTACATGAATTTTGGCATAGGGATCATAGAGTATACAATTTTAAAACATATGGAACTTGGGGAAATTTGCCTTTAGAGGTGGATCCAGATAGAGATGATATTGATAATACATGGGAAGAAATGATTGGTACTGATCCATATACCTGGAATAGTACCGAAGAAGGTGGAGAATGGGCAGAACTTAACGGAACCTATGGTTATGATAGTCTAGACTGGGGATATCCAGGCAGCCAATGGAAATAATAATATTAGGAGGAGGTAAATATGGAGATGCGCAAAAATGCGAATTTATGTAAAAATATTCTTATTTTGATAGGTGTTATTTTGTCAGTTTTTTGTTCCTTCAGTCAGTTAGGAGCAGACGAAAAAATTAAGAGTAGAACTGAATGGATTGAAATAGCAAGAAAAATTCAAAAAATAGAGGAAATTTCCGATTTAAAAAGTAAGATTTCAATAGATTCTATGGTAATTTACTTAAATGATGAAGAACCTTTAATTAGAAGAATTGCAACTGAAAAAATTGGATACATTGGTGATGAAAATATGATTGTTTATCTAGACAAAGATGATCCTTATTGGTGTGTCAGGAGTGCATGCCAAGATAGCAAAAAAATGATAAATATTAAAAGGATGTTGGATTCACCATCTATAACTGAATTAGAGAAGAAACAATTGATAAAAAAATTAGTTAAGGATGATTTAAAAAGTAGCGTTATAATTATGAAACTGTATATAGAAGAAAAAAAGGTTAAAACCCTTGAAGAGATATCTAAAGAGATTTCAGAACTTCAGTCTGTATTAAGATTGTATGAATTTGACATGAAACGAGCACTTGTAAAATATTCATTAGATATTTTACCAAAATCACAAAGGACTAAAAAAGCAATCAATTTACTTATTCATTGGAAAACAGTTTATGAGTATGAGGCTGCTATTTTAAGTTTAATCGAAACAGGGACAGAATCTCTACCTTATGTATTATCACTTCTAAATAAAAGTGATAATATCCCAACAAAGAATGCACCTCCTTACAGTAGAATTCATACTGTATTTAATATCTTAATGGTGGTTTTAAAGAGTATTCCAGATAAACAAAGTATTGAAAAATTGGAGGAGTTGTCGAATTACAAAGTCGAATATATCTCTAAAAAAGCAAAAGATGCTCTTGAATGGGTGAAAAGTGGGGTTTCTTATCCTTTTAAATATGAAAGAACCCTATTCATGGCTATAGACGATATACATCCAGAGGAATTTAAGAACAATGATGTTAAGCCTTGAAGAAAAATGTGTTTAGTTGGGAGTCATCTTTTTCATCCGGACTACCTCCTTATAGATAAATGTTTGGGGCAATAGAGGATTTTGGGACAGGAAGAAGGGTCGGGACAGGAAGAAGGGTCGCATCTTGACAGGCTGTTGACATAAAATCTACCTTTTTTTCTTATCGGTTTTGACTTTAATTTTTAACATAAGAAGTCCGATAACTTAAAAACTGGGTTTTATGAATGCTATCTTTAA
>JBFLXS010000539.1 GCA_040755795.1 bacterium
TATTTTTAGCGACTGATTTTAAAAGCATCTTTTTACCATAGAAGATAAAGTATATGGATAAAAGACCTAAAACGATAGCTTCGATTAATATCAGTGTTGGATCAGCATCAGCAACCACAAAAATAAGTAATGCGCATAAAGAGATAATAGGCATTAAGAGTCTTAACAATAATATTGCTTTCTTACCATTTGCACTATGTGTTATGTGGTATTGATTAAATCTGATGTAGTCTTGTTCTGTTAAAACGATTCTGTATTCAAGCATTTTGTGTCCTCCCATAATTTCTATAACTGATAACATTGGTTTGATAATACTAAAACTTGATTGTTTCTCTGGTTATGAATAATTGGTTACTAATTTAGCTCATGTAATTTCCCAGTGTCGTATGTACTAAGGATATTTTCTATCATAAAAATTTCTCTTTGTTATAATTATTGGCTAATCGTATAACAATGATCATGTTTACATTCTCTTATTGCGTTGAAAAATCCATATTGCTTGCAAAATGGACCTTGTGTGTATTAAAGAAACATCTAAATCAGCCAAATTATGTTTACCTTTACATGGTTGAAAAAAATCTAAAATACCAAAGTAACATATTTAGGCGATATAAGTACTGCATAAATGATTATAAAACTATTTCATAGCAGTCCAGGTGTTTTAACACCACCACGCACGCGATAAAAACTATCGTTTTTATTTTCACTATGTCTGATATAGCGTTTAATGATAACATCAACAAACTTTTCATCAAGTTCCATTAAATATGCATTTCTTGATAACTGATCTGCTGCAATTAAGGTTGAACCACTACCACCAAATAGGTCAAGTACAGTCTCACCAACCCTTGATGAATTAGAGATTGCTTTTCCGACAAGTTCAAGTGGTTTCATGGTTGGATGTTCTTCATTTTTCTTTGGTTTGTTATATTTCCAGATCGTATCTTGAGTTCTATCGTCGGTAAAGAAGTGCGCCGCCCCTTCTTTCCAGCCATAAAGGATTGGTTCATGTCTCCAGTGATAATCTTGTCTTCCAAGCACCAAAGCATTCTTAACCCAGATTAAGCACTCTGCAAGTTTAAATCCTGCAGTCTTATAGGCATTTCTAAAATTAAGTCCTTCGGTATCAGCATGACACACATAAATCGCACCACCCTTTTTAGTGTGTTCAAACATATTTGTAAATGCATCCAATAAAAAAAGATAGAATGAACTATCTTCCATCTTATCGTTTTGTATTTTACCTGCTGTACCTTCATAGTCAACATTATATGGTGGATCGGTAAAGATCATATCTATTTCTTTATCGTTAACTAAATAAGAGACGTCTTCTTTTTTAGTAGAGTCTCCACATAATACTCTATGACCTCCTAAGACATAAAGGTCACCTTTTTGAATTGAAGGTACTTCTGGTATTTCATCATCTGGATCAAAGTCATCATCACTTGCATTATCTGGAACACTTGATTCAAACTCTTCAAAACCAAACTGCAGTATATCCATATCAATATCAAAGAGTTCTGTTTCAAGTTTAGATAAGTCCCATGTCGCAAGTTCTGCAGTTTTATTATCTACAAGTCTAAAGGCTTTAATCTGATCATCTGTAAGATCATCAGCAATTAAACAAGGCACTGCCTCTAGATTGAGTAGGAGGCTTGCTTTAAGTCTCGTGTGTCCTGCAATAATGACTCTATCTTTTGTAATAACAATCGGAACTTTAAATCCAAATTCTTTTATCGATGCAGCAACTGCATCTACAGCAGAATCGTTAAGTCTTGGATTATTTTCATATGCAATTAAATCACTCGGTCTCATCATTTGTATCTTCATCTGTGTTCCATACCTCCGTATTGTTTTCTTGACGTTTTCTTGCAATATCTAACATCTCTTTATTTTCGTTATACTTCTCACCATGAAGTCTTGAGAGTAAATACTTATTAGCACCTACATCACCTGGTATATATTTCTTAAACTTAACAATTTTCTTTTTAGTTTTACCACCTGATTCTTCAATGATCGTTTGTATATCCTCATAGTATTCGCCTTCAGCACGTCTTGTTAAACTAACTAAAAGTAAGTGTTCATGAAGCTTCTTTGCCTCTGCAATGGTATATCTAATCTCTTCATGTTTTTTCTTTAAGCGTTCCCATGTTGCCTCACTAATACCTAAGAGATTATAGATTAAACCTCTGGCTTCCTTATATGAATAACTGTGTTCAAGATAAATACTGATATGGCTTAAAAATATCAATAGGCCAATCTCTTTGATGAATATCACTTGATTTGATTGAAACATGGTTTGATATGACATATTTTAATGCCGCATTTAAGT
>JBFLXS010000540.1 GCA_040755795.1 bacterium
TTTAAAAATAATAAAATTTTTTTAAAAAATATTCGTATGCACGCTTTTAAGGTCTAAAACTTGCCTATCCCCTTGATTATTAAAAGGTTAGCACCATTTTATGGTCCATCTTTGAGGGGAAGTTCCGCTACACAAGAATTCCTTAGTTATGCCCAACCTTTATCTTCAAATCAATCCATTGGAGTAAGTATAAACTATCTTAATTCAGATAAAATAGAAAAAAGAACAGGACCTACTGATGCACCTATTGGGAGTTTTGATACTTCGGATTTAAACATTAGCTTAGGATATGCCAGAGGGTTAACCTATAACCTTTCTATCGGTATTACTGGTAAATTTATTCAAGAAAAACTTGATGATGAAAAGGCTACTACCTTTGCTGGTGACTTAGGTGGATTATATAAAAGAGGAAATTTAAATATTGGTGTCAACTTACAAAACATTGGCAAGAAGGTAAAATTTATCAAGCAAAGCTATCCACTCCCTTTAAACATCAAAACAGGTATTGCTTATAAATTGAGAGATGACTTAATTTTTGCAGTTGATATGGATAAATTTCTGAAGGAGTCTAATTCTAAACTACATCTTGGTGTAGAGTATAGACTTTTAGATAACTTAACATTGCAAGGAGGATACTCTCAAAGCCTAAATTCTCATAGTAAAGATTTAGGTAAATACTCTTTTGGATTCGGGCTAAAAAGAAATTATATGCTATTTGACTATTGTTTCTTACCTTATGATGATATTGGTAGTACCCATCGACTTAGCCTATCTGTAGAATTTCCTAAAAAGGAAGAGGGTATTGATTGGGAGAAAATCAGTAAATTTGTAACCCCAGATGACTCACTTATAAAATTCTTTACAAGGCATGTAATTGGTGCTTTTAAACCAAGAGAATTAGAAGAAAGATTATTACAGGCAATGGAGATATTTGCAGGATTATCTGTATATCCTATTGGGTATTCGCATGAGCCGTTTGAGATAATTCAATATGCCCGTCAAAGTTTATTCTTTACTAAAGGCGATTGTGATGATTTAAGTGTCTTGTATGCTACTTGCTTAGAAAGTGTCGGTATTCCTACAGCATTTGTATTAGTCCCAGAACATATATTTATACTATTTGATACCAATATTCATCCTAAGAATGCTAATTTAATTAGTTTTGATAAAGACTCATACATTATCCTACAAGACCATATTTGGTTACCAATAGACCCTATTTATATACAAAAATCATTTGTAGATGCCTGGCAGTATGGTATAAGAGAGTATAAGAAATGGAATAATGAGGGTAAATTGAAAGTATTGGAGACACATAAATGTTGGAAAAATTATCCTCCACTTAATCCACCAACCCTCCCTCAAGAAAACTGGCTACCTAAGATTCCGGCACAAGAAGAAATGAATGTTAAAGTTAAACAGTACATTAATGAATTTAAAGAATACCGAGAAAAAAGTAGACTTTCTATGGAGCATAATCAAAAAGGGATATTTTATGCTAAGGACGGAAAGTATGAGGAGGCAATGGAAGAGTTTAATAAAATAACTGAAGAGATTGATACAGAGTATTCTCCTGCTTATAATAATCTTGCTAATATCTATTGTCTGAAAGGAGATGTAACTCTTGCTCATAAATATTATCATAATGCAATAGAAAAAGACCCTGTTGACGGCGGCATATACCTTAATTTAGGCGTATTTTATACATTATTAGATAAAAAAGATATAGCCTTAGAGATGTTTATCAATGCCTTAAGATTATACGATGATTATCAATCAGCTTATCAAGCACTTGGTTTAGACCAGGAGGCAATAGAAAAGGCAGAAGAACCTACAATAAGACTTTCACGCATAGAAATTAAGCAATTATTAAACGAGGCTAAACAAAAGGTCAAAAAGCCTAAAAAAGAAAAACTAAAACCTCATATTCCTGAAATTACTCCTGCTAACACTACACGGATGAGAAATGTGTTAGAAGAGGGAGAAAGACTTATTAGAATAATTCTCTATTGGAAAGGAGACCGGTAAGATGTCAGATGCCAGAATTCAGGCTAAATTAGGATTGATATTAGGATTGATAGTTAGTCTTATTGTACTTTTACTATCATATTGTGGGGTATTTGAGCCATTTGAATTAAAATCATTAGATTATAGATTTCGGCTATTTTGCCTGAATAAACCATTAGACTTACAAATAAAACTTATACTTAGAGCCTATCCGAAAAGTCCAGCAGCTCTGAAGGTAATCCAGGCACAAGCAAAATGAAGCATTGCTATGTAATTTTCTACCTTCTTTTCCCAGCGGATTAGCAACCGTCTAAAGCGGTTTAA
>JBFLXS010000541.1 GCA_040755795.1 bacterium
TTTTCCATTTTTATACCCCTCCTCGTTATATTTTTGTACTCTCATCACTACGCCTAACGACAAAATAACCTGCTCTGTCAGGTTCATTGTTTTGTTAGCAATTCATTTCTTTGTCACTTTCTCTCCAGACTACTTCTTCGCTGCTTCTGCTCCAAGCCACTTCCTTACCACTCCTGCTCCGAATCTGGTTCTTCGCTGCTCCTCTTCCAAGCCACTTCTTCGCTATTTCTACTCCAGGATACTTCTTCACCACTTCCGTTCCGAGTCCATTTCTTCGCTGCTTTTGCTCCACTCTACTTCTTCGCCACTTCCTCTCCGAACCGCTTCTTCGCCGTTTCTCTTCCACGTCACTTCTTCACCACTTCCGTTTCGAGTCTGTTTCTTTGCGGCGGGCTAACGACTGAGCTCACCTGCAGCAGGGAGAATTACCACTAAACTTTCATAAGCAAGACAAAACTTTGAGAAACTACAAAACTATCTCAATCACGCCCAGCCCCTGCTGTCAGGTGCAGTGAATGGTTAGAAAAAGCTGCACCCCGCCGTCTCTTTTTCTTTTCTTCTTTTTGATAGTTAATTCTCAATTCGAGGTCTGTCCCCAACTCTGACCCTGTCCCCAACTCTGACCCCAACTCTTCAACCCTTCTCGCTATTTTGGAGAAGTCTGAATTAATAATATTCATTAGGTGTAACGTCTATAGTAGTAAAACTATTCATATAAAGTTTTAATTCTCTTTCTGCTTCATCAAAAGAGTTAAATGTTGTGTTAGATGGTCTGTAAACTCCTGCTGCTGTTTCAGAAGGTTTACAATAATGACTAATTTGCCACCTAAATTTATTGTTTTCTGTTTTAGAAATACGTCCTTTTACTGTAACATATAATCCCTCTACATCTAAAACATATTCTTTTACAACCTCCGAAATGCTATTGTTCATAGTTACCTCCTAATATTTTTGTATCTAACAAGTTATTATATAGTTTTTCTGGATATCATCCGAATTGTCATGTTATCCAGCTTCTGTATATCATTCCAATTGGGATGTTATCCAGAACCCGGATAATACCAAATTCACAAGCAAAACTTCAGCAAAATCAGATTTAAGTCTTATGGTAAATTCTTATCAAAGTGTCTTACCCAATGGGCTTGCACTTTCTGCACTAAAGTCTCCTAATTCCATCCCGAGTATATTATTTATAAGGTCAAAGGCATATGTTTATTACCATCGATAACTTCCAGTTTACAATCCAAAGCTGTTAATATCTGTAAAGCTGTAGTAAAAGCAACATGCTTTCTTAAACCTGATTTTACTTCCTGAATAATAGTTGGCGAAAGATAGGCTTTTTTCGCTAATGCCTTTACGGATATTCTCTTTCTCTGCATTAGCTCTAATACTGTTTCAGATAAATTAAATTCTTCGTATTCCTTCTCAAATTCTTCTTTGAATTTATTATCGAACATTTCTCTTTCGAATGTACTTATTTTTTTATCCATAATAGCCTCCTTCTTCTACACGTCTTTGATAATCATTCATTGCTTTTATTGCTTTTTCTTCCATCGGAATTTTCTGAGATTTCTTCGTAAATGCATTCGTTATGATCACTTTTTTCCCTCTATAGAAAAAGCATAAGTATCTATCCGGTTTGGGTTTGAATGCGAATATTTTTTCTCCTTCATATCTAAATAATTCTTTATTATATATTTTCCCAATATCCCCAAGTCTTTTTACCAGTTTTAATAATTGAATTCGTCTTGCCTTATCCAATTTCTGATAATAATTAAAAGACTCGCTAATTCCCTTCTGATCAAAATACCACTCAATTATGTATTCTGAACCTTGGTATACGATATATTCTTTATCTTTTATCATTATTACTATCGTAACACATACATGTTACATCTCATATAAATTATCAAATAGGAATACAAACTTCAGAGTTCATGACATGTCCACCTAAAAAATAAGCGGTTAAATTCTCACACAAAGCCACAAAGACCTCAAAAGTTGGATTAAAGAGCGCGCTCCTGTTTCCTCTGGCTTTTGCTCCCATTTTCTCTACTTCAACAATCTTACCACAAAATTATTACATTGTCAATGTTTTTGTTTTCACTTTCTTTGCCATTTCCTATTCGAGCTACTTCTTCTCCGAGTTTCTTCTTCTTGCTAACGATAAAGTTCAGGTGCGGCGGGGAGAATTACCACAAAAGTTTGATAGCAAGATAAAACTTTGAGAGACCACAAAACTCTGACCACGGCACAGTCCCCCGCCGTCAACTGCAACGCAGGGTTAGACAAAAGCTTTGATTCGCTGTCTTTCCCTTTTCCTCTGC
>JBFLXS010000542.1 GCA_040755795.1 bacterium
GCATTCCCAGCTGAGAAGAAAGGGAATTTTTAATAAAAAAAACAATGACATTTGTCACCAGAAGCCCAAGGATTATTCCGACTATACCTCCAGATAGACTCAAGATACAGCTTTCAATCAAGAATTGGATAAAAATATCCTCATTGGAGGCACCAAATGCCTTTCTGATGCCAATCTCATGTGTCCTTTCTCGAACCTGAACAAGCATAATATTCATTATCCCTATCCCCCCTACAATCAATGAGATACCAGCAATACAGGCTATGATGAGGGCAAGAATTCCTGTCACCATCTTTGTTGTATCAATAAATTCTTGCATATTTCTTACATCAAACATATCCTTGCCAAAATATTCCTGGTTGAGAATTTCTTTTATTCTTTTAGTTAATTCCTTTACCTTTTCTATATTCTTAACCATAATATTGAGGTATGTTATCTTTTCTGTGCCCAGTAGTCTTTGAGCAGTAGAAAAAGGGATATAGATCATATATCCTCCAGCCAACTTGCTCAGGAGAGTTTTTTCTTTGGCTGTCCCGATTATCTTGAATATGTTTCCTTCAATCTTTATTTCTTTTCCCAGCGGTGATGAATTAGCAAACAATTCTTGTTTAAGTCCTTCTGTAATGACACACACTTTTTTTTGGAGGTCTTCATCGGTCTTTGAAATAAACCTACCCTCTGCCGTATCTATTTTAAGTATTCTATTAATGTTATGCACCGCCCCATAGACAAAGACATCCCTGGATTCTTTACCAATCTTTAATTGAGTCATAATATAGGCTTCAGGAAGAATTTCTTTTACTCCGGGAGTCCTTTTAATTGTGGACATACTCTTTTCTGTAAGATAACCTTCACCAAGAGGATAGACACTGATAACATTTGAACCTAAGGAACCAATTTCCTCCATAATTATCGCCCTTCCTCCTTGAAGCACACTAATAACCAGAACGACATTGAAAACACCAATCAGTATCCCTAATGTAGTCAAGAATGACCTGAGTTTATTGACCAGAAGATTTTCCAGAGCAGATTGAATATATTCAAAGAGTCTCATTTTACTATCTCTTCCTCTATTTTTCCATCTTTAAGCCGGATTATCCTTTCGGCAAAGGAGGCAAATTCTTGCTCATGGGTGACAAGGATGATGGTCACTCCTTCTTTATTGAGTCTTTTAAAGACATTCATTATTTCGAGGCCTGTCTTTGAATCAAGATTTCCTGTAGGTTCATCAGCGCAGATAATCTTAGGCTTATTGGCTAATGCTCGGGCAATGGCAACTCGTTGCATTTGACCACCTGACAGCTCTGAAGGTCGATGAAGAAGTCTATCCCCAAGTCCAATCTCTTGTAATAACGAACGAGCTCTTATCATTCTATCCCCTTTATCCATTCGCCCATAAAATAGCGGTATGGTAACATTCTTTAGGCAGTCAAATCTGGGTAATAGATAAAAGTTCTGAAAGACAAAACCAATCATTTGATTACGAAGATAGGCTAATTCCTTATCCGACTTTTTACCAACCTCTTTATCTTCTAAAAGGTAGTTTCCTGCGGTGGGTCTATCAAGGCAACCAATGATATTCATCAATGTTGACTTACCTGAGCCAGAATGACCGATGATGGCACAAAATTCCCCCTTCTTTATTTCCAGAGAGACATTATTTAGAGCATAGATTTCAATCTTATCCCTTTTATATATCTTTGATACCTTTTGTAGTTTTATCATTTACCTTTCTTCCTTCTTGAATCTCTGAAGAAGGATTTTTGATAATTTTGTCTCCTTCTTGTAATCCAGATAAAACCTCTGCTTCTTCTTCATTCTCTAATCCTGTCTTTATCATTTGCTTCTTTACCTTATTGTCTTTTACTAAAAATACATATCTTTTACCCTCTTGTTCTTTGACATCCTCAAGTTGCACCTTTAATACATTCTTGAAGATTGATTTTATCTCGACACTACATTGCATTTTCGGTGTAATCTTATTAAGGGTTTCTTTTGAATCGAATTCTAATTCTATCTCAAAGGTTCTTATTCCTGTCTTCTCGGATAAAACAGGTTGAGGAAATATCTTTTTTATTGTCGCCAATTGTGGTTGATAAGGATAGGCATCAATTCTTACTACTGCCTTTTGTCCTACCTTAATCTTTCCTATCTCCACTTCATCTATTCGAGCCTTAATCTTATAGAGGGTTGGACCTATTAACTCCAGTAAAATCAAGGGGTTATAATAGTAAGAAGGTAGATTTTAGGGGTGTTTAGGAGGTGAGGTAGGTATATGTAACATATTATAAACATTGGGGTTAGGTTTCAA
>JBFLXS010000543.1 GCA_040755795.1 bacterium
TAAAACTTTGAGAGACCACAAAACTCTGACCACGGCACAGTCCCCCGCCGTCAACTGCAACGCAGGGTTAGACAAAAGCTTTGATTCGCTGTCTTTTCCTTTTCCTCTGCCTCACCGAATTATTGTGTATTCCACATTCACGGTTTGACCCTAACGATAAATCCTTATACGCTGCTGGTCTTTTTCTCTCAACAAATTTATCCTTCTCCTTTTTCTTGTTTTCTTACAAATTCCCCTTGCGAAAATTTTGGACTTAACCGAGTAAAATATAAGCCTGCTCCGTTAGGATATAAAGACTCATCTATCTTATCTTCATCTACTAACTCAAGCAATCCTTTTGCACCAGCTCTTTGTCCGCCAGCAAATCTGACGACTTGAAGAACTATCTCCTCTCGCTTGGTATCTTTTGATTCTTCGGAAATTCTATTTGCTTTATCCTCGTCAATCTCCCATGTTTCTTTAAGATGTTTTTTGTAATCTTCAAATGGGAATCGATGCAGGTGAAAAGAAAGAATAAGATCAGCCATGGGAAGTAACCCATATTGTTCAGCAGGTTGGCCAGGTTCCTCTACTGCTATAAAGATACTAGTAATTCCTTCCCCTGAAAGAGATTCAATCATACCAGGAACGAATATCTCTTGCTTGGCACAGAGAGGGAATCTTGCAGCCAATTGATCAAGGCTGTTGAATAATACAGATAATTTTTGGTTCCTTCTCATAAGCCGATGGAGGCTTATGAACATTCTATGAAAAAACTCCTCTGGGGTTATATAACCAGGAGGATAATAAAGAATTTCTAATTGATCGTTAAATTCAAGATTTGCCAATAACCTTTCTGAGCCTATCTCTTCTATCTCCTCCTTAAATTGTTGATTTAAAATTTTTCTCATAGTTTCTTTTGTCATCTCCTCATCATCGCGAAGAGAAACAACTAATCCACTCTCATTGGGGTTATTAATGATTCTATGAAGAAGGTGGAGGTATCCTAAGTGACTTTTGTGTCCACCACGGCATCCAATAAAAGCTGTACATCGTCCTTCTGGTAATCCTCCAAGAGTTTCATTAAGTTTATCTGGGAGAGTATTCACTAATGTGGGAGATCGTTCAGGGGCAAGCCGTTTATATACTGATAGATAATAATGAATGGAAGGAAAGATAAATATTCCTCCTTCTTTTCTGTAAGGGTGATCACGCTTGAGTTTTCTGTTATAATCAGAAATTTCTTCTTCATATCTATCTGAGCCTTGTTCTGGTCTTGGTGGTATTTTGGGTTTTGAATAAATTTTCACTTGGTGCTTCCCTAAAATAGGTTCTTGATAACGAGCTTTAAGAATTTCTATCGTTCTAATATAATACTCTTGTAAATATGTATAATCTAATCGGACTACAATATCACATACATACTCCCAAAACTTATGTTCTTTATCAGAAGAGGCCGCGTCTAGAACAAATATGATAATTTTTGTCCTTTTAGATGCTGATCTTAGAAATTGCTGGAAAAACTCTTCTCGATCTTCTGGCTCTACGATATTTAGGCTATCAATTACTAATATATCAGGTGAAAATTTTCTCCGAAAAATCCACGAGATAACCCAAGCAAATATGCCACGAGGGGTTACCCATTGTTGGAGCGCCTTCAATGCAGTTGTAATTACCTGAGAAAGAACTTTCCACTTCTTAATTTTATCTTTACCCCAGATAGCTACCATAGGGACTTGTGGTGGTCCTTGAAAATCTTTAATTCTATCCTCCACATTTCTCCATCCAAATGATTTGGCATTTGTTATAAGCTGGTCAGATTCTGAGTCGGTAGAAATATATAGAGTATTTAACCTGCTCAAATAAACTTCATTTTGAAAGTGTATATTTTCTTCATCTCTATCCGTAGCCAGGCGATAACAAAGTTCTAAGGCAAGAGTGCTTTTACCACTTCCTGGTGGACCAGTGATAAGAAAGGTTAAAGGTTTTTCTTGTTGAAGGAGAATTCCACCTTTAAATAATTCATCAAACCAAGAAACAAATCTCGGTTCCTCATTGCCTATTCCAACTCTTGCTTCCTCAAATTCAGCCTCATTGTCTATTAGCCTGCACCAAAATGCCTTCGATACCTCAGTTTGAAGTCTTGCCATTATTTTACCTCCCCATATCTTTCATACTAACATTGAACAACCAATGGCGTCTAACGATAGAGCTCACCTGCTGCGAGGAGGATTACCACCAACCTTTGTTAGCAAGATAAAACTTTGATAAAACGCAAAACTTTGAAAAACAGCGCAGCCCCTCGCAGTCAGGTGCAGTGAAGGGTT
>JBFLXS010000544.1 GCA_040755795.1 bacterium
TTTTTAAGTTTCCATTTGCATCCCCAGAGGCAATATATCTCTTATCAGGACTGAAAGCTACAGATTTGACCAAATAAGAATGCCCTTCTAATGTCCTGATAAGTTCACCTGTTTCTACCCACCATATTTTGATCGTATTGTCTCTACTTCCTGAGACAAGATATTTGCCATCCGGACTAAAGGCTACTGATTCGACGCGATCAGAATGTCCTCTTAATGTTCGAATGCTCTTGCCTGTAGCTGCGTCCCATAGTTTAATTGTTCTATCGCTATTTCCAGAAACAATATATCTTCCGTCTGGGCTGAAATCTACGGAAGTGACCATCCAATATTCTTTTTCCCCCTCTATTGTGTTAATAAGTTTTTCTGTCTCTGTCTCCCATAACTTAATTGTATTATCCATACTTCCGCAAGCAATATATTTGCTGTCTGGGCTAAAAGCCACTGAGGTGATCCACCTGAGATGCCATTCTTTGGAATGCCCCTCTAATGTTCTGAGACAATCACCTGTTTTTGCTCCCCACAGTTTGACTGTATTATCATCACTTCCAGAAGCAATATATTTTCCATCCGGACTAAAAGCTACTGATGCAACTGTAGCAGAATGCCCCTCTAATGTTTTGAGACAGTCACCTCTTTTTGTTTCCCACAATCTGACTGTATTATCATCACTCCCAGAAGCAATATATTTTCCATCCGGACTGAAGGCTACTGATCTAATGTACTTAGAATGTCCTTTCAATGATTGAATAAGTTTACCTGTTTCTACTTCCCATAAATTGATTGTTTTATCTCCACCTCCAGAGGTGATAAACTTTCCGTTCGGACTAAAGGTTACTGAAGAGAGCCAATTAGAATGTTCTCTGAATATTTTGCTAAGTTTACCTGTTTTTACCTCCCACAGTTCGATTGTACCATCACTACACCCCAAAGCAATATATTCCCATCCGGACCGAAAGCTGCTGATTTGACTGAAGTAGATTGCTCCTTTAATGTTTGAATAACCTCACCTGTTTCTGTCTCCCATACTTTAATTGTTTTTCCATTACTACTCACAGATACAATATATTTTGCATCTTGACTAAAAGTTACAGATTCGACGGAAGTAGTGTGTCCCTTTAACTTTTGCCATTTGCCCGTTTTTGTCTGCCACACATCAATAGTGTTATCATCATTTATGGAAGCACCATATCTTCCGTTTGAACTTAAGGTTATTGACCTGACTGAATCAGAAAGCACCGTAATACTCCCTATAGGGGCACCTGATTCCACATCCCATCTCTTGACTATTCTATTATTAAACACAGAGAATATACATTTCACATCTGGGCTGAAAACTGGAAAACTTCCCTCATCTCGTATTATACGAATACACACTCCTGATTTTACCTCCCATACGATAATCTCTCGCCAGCTTCCAGAAGCAATATATTCACCATCTGAGGAGAAGATTACAGATCTAATCTTGTCATAATGTCCCTTTAATGTTCGAATAAGTTCACCTGTTTGTACATTCCACAGTTTGATTGTCTCATCATTACTTCCTGAGACAACATATTTCCCATCTGGACTAAAGGTTACTGAATCAACGGAAGATGTGTGCCCTTTAAATATTCTGATGAGCTTACCAGTATCTTTCTCCCAGAGACGGACTGTGTTATCAAAACCTCCGGAGACAATGTATCTTCCATCCGGGCTGAAGGCCACAGAATTGACAGAATCTGTATGTCCCGTCTGCGGAACAATCTCAACCTCCTTTTTTGCCTTCGGCTCAACAGATACAACCTCCTGCCCCAACATCAAAACTACACTCACGATTCCCAAACCAACCATCAATCTTCTCATCATCCTGACCTCCTTCAATTTTAAATTGTAGGGACAATCCTTGTGGTTGTCCGCCCACTCTTCAGAATTTCATAATAAAAGGCTAAAGCCTGAACTCCGATTTTTTCAAGCTTGTTTGTAGTCATCCCCTGCTCATCTATTCTACCCCAACCTCTCAAATAAGTCAAGCAAAAAAAGTCTTGCCAGTAATCCTTCAGTTATCAGGTGTAAATTGTTTGTAGTAACCCGCTTATGGTTTTTGCATAAATAAGTTCCTCTTTTCACGAATTCCCTCTCCCCTTGTGGGAGTATGTGTTTAGCGTGCTGAAATACACCACAGAGATGATATGATAAAGTGTCAAGTTTGACCTGCGAAAGATTTTATGGTATACTATACAAAAAGTATTAACTAACTAAAATAAGGAGGACAAACTTATGACACAAACAACATATTTACCAAA
>JBFLXS010000545.1 GCA_040755795.1 bacterium
CTTCAAAGGATAAGTTGCAAAAAAATCATCAGGCTTTTGAGCCTAATTTTGCCATCTTTGAGCAAAATAAACAGATTGATAAGGATTCAGATAGACTCAATGGCTCCTTAAATTAACGAAACTCCAGATAGGATAATACCCATAAATAAGGCATGAGAATAATCGTTCCGTTAGGAACATAATATCGGTCTTTCAAAAGGAGAACACCAGACCATAAAATCTTTAATGAGAATAATCGTTCCGTCAGGAACATAATATCGGTAGGAATAGATAGATAAATCAATCAGTTCCGTAGGAACGATATATTGGTAGAAAATTTATGAAAAGCCATTTACCGATATATTGTCCCTATGGGACATTATTTGTATGATATTTATTTCTACCGATATATTGTCCCTATGTGACATTAAAGAAGGATATTGTAGTTATTGTCAGACACTACCGAAAATTACAAGACATTAAATTCCATTTCGTGTCCTTTGTGCTCTTCGTGGTGAATAGTTACACTTTATCTGCAGAAGTTTGTTGACAATACCTTGAATGATTTTAGGAGGTTATGATGAATAAGATTGAGTTGTTAGAAATAATCAAAAAGGGTGAGGATTCTTTTACCGAATTCAAGGAAGAAAAGGCTCATCCTGATGACCTGGCGGCTGGAATAGTTGCCTTTGCCAATACAGAAGGGGGAAATTTAATAATTGGTGTTTCTGATGATGGAGAAATTTTAGGTGTTACAGACATAGATAAAATGATGCAAAGAATAGACAATATATGTGCCAATAATTGTGAGCCAACGATTGATTCAACCAGTGAAAAAATAATTATAGATGACAAAAAAATCCTTGTTGTTAGAATACCTAAAGGACCTCAAAGACCTTATAAAACTAACAAAGATATTTACTATATAAGAACCAGTAGTGGTAGAAGGTCCCCAAGCAGAGAACAACTTATGCGACTATTTGAAGCATCTAAGTCTATATATTACGACGAGTTGGCTGTTCCCAATACCTCTATTGAGGATATAGACCTTAAATATGTTGAAAGGTTTATAAAGAAATCTTTTGGCTGTGGAATTGGAGATTTTGGAATAAGGACTGACGACCTCTTAAAAAATATGAAAATATTAACCCCTTATGAAAGGGATATGGTTACTACTATTGGAGGATTGCTTTTCTTTGGAAAGCATCCGGAATATCAGTTTCCCTACTGTAAGATAACGATAGTGCGGTTTTACGGTAATGACATTGGCGAAACCTTTGATAAGAAGGATATAGAAGGAATACTTATTGAGCAGATTGAAAGGACAGAGAGAATCTTAAAGGATTATTTAAGAGCCGAAACAAAGATAGAGGGTTTTAAAAAGGAAGAACCTCGATTTGAAATCCCAATTGAAGCCTTAAGAGAAGCGGTCATAAATGCCATTGCCCATCGAAATTATCAACTGCCGTCCCAGAACAGGATATTCATCTTTGACAATAGAATAGAGATAAAAAGCCCGGGCAAACTCCCTAATTCAGTTACTATTGATAATATTAAGTTAGGATTCCCTCTCCATCGGAATCCCCTTATCGTTTCCTTGTTAGCTAAAGAGCACAGGATGACAGAGATTGGAACTGGTATTCCCAGGATGATTAGGCTTGTAAAAGAACAGACCGGCAAAGAGCCTGATTTTGAAGAAAGGGAGCAAGAGTTTATTATCAGAATCTGGAGGCCAGATTCAGGATAGACTTGCCTGATAATTGCATGAGTTTGAAAATAGTAAGGAGTGGCTATGAAAGAGGAATACAGTATCAAAGTTAAAGATCTGCCAGAAGAAGAAAAGCCAAGAGAGAAACTGAAGAAGTATGGTCCTAATGTCTTGAAGAACTATGAGCTTTTATCTATTATCCTTGGTAAAGGAACAATAAAAGAAGATGTCTTTGGAATTGCTAAGAGGGTAATTGATGAATATGGCTCAAGGGCTATAACTACAGAGGCAGATGTGGAAAAGGTAAAGAAAATTTTGGAGATAGGTGATGTCCATGCTTGCCAAGTAGTAGCCTGTTTTGAATTGGGCAGGAGATTTTTTAGCCAAACAAAAGAGGTTTATATCCGGACACCAGAGGATGCTTTTAAATATCTGAGTGAGATGAAAAAATTGGCATTGTCTCATTTCGGTCAGAAACAGCCCTAAAAAGTGGTAACAGTTTTGGCCGAAGAGACAATACGCCCCTTGTATTTTGAAGGTTGTTTTTTAGACCTTCTGGTGTTACTATACTTTTGC
>JBFLXS010000546.1 GCA_040755795.1 bacterium
GATACTGGTTATTGGCTGATGTTTATAAAGGAAGGACTTTTGTCGATGGTGTATTGAAGCAGGAAACCAAGGTGCTTGAAAGGATGGCCGCCTAAATGCTTTTTACACACCTATTGACATGACTCCGTCTCGACTAGACGGATATATAAAGAGAATTAAAACCCGCCTACTCAAATGAGTCGGCGGGCTTTGAATTTCAAAACCTTTTTTATTTTGTGTTTTTAAATCGGAACCTATAGTAGTTTCTGAGGTTGTAAATTACCTGCTTGGATATTTCTTGAATTTGCTGATCTTCGCATGAGAATTCCATAAACCGGCATTTCTGCAGTAATTCCAGGTGAGTAGCAGAGAGATAAGGCAAACCGAAATTGCTAATAACTTGCTTTCCTTCACCGATTAACCGCACGCAATCAAATATATCTGTAGTAAAAAGTACTTCTCCATCATTCTGTATTCGATGCCAGTTATAGAGATACAGTTCAGGATTAAATGACCTGTGGCATACGGCTTTCCGGTCTTTTAACCGTATTCCATAATAAGCGATCTTCAATCCTTGCTCATTATGGACCGTAAAAGCAACACAGCCTGAAAGCATAGTTTTCCCCTGGGGCACCCCAATTCCAAGATCTGCAGCAAGTTCCTCTGATATTCCCTGTTCCTTCAAGAATGGATGATAGTGGAGCTTATAATCCATATTGAGTTCCTTGGTTATTGATGTTGCTCCGTAAGTAATCGCCTTTTCCATCAAATAATCGGAAGCCTTCTTGATATCCCATGGTTCAGTGTTATTTTCGCTCATGATTTCTGAAACCAGCTTGATAATATGCCCGCTTGCTTTGCATTTAGGGCAATAGAAAACATTCTTCTTCTCCCCATAGGCCTTGATAACCTTTTTATCTCCGCAACTGCAAGGAAAATAGAGATAGGCTCCTTTCTGTTCTGTCTCAAAGCCTAAAAGCTTTAATGCTTTAAGGGTATCCACTGCCTGTAATGTTTCCGTGTAATTCATTTCTTCTCCTTTCTTAATACAGAACGTTTTTTTGTAGAGAATAATCTTTAATTATTTCCCACAATAGGGCTTCGTCTGTGAGATGGATATAAAATCCCTTTTCCCCTTGTTCTATGTGGCCAACTATATGCATCGATTCATTGTCTATAACCTGACAGCAATCCTGTCCATCCACTTTTACAGCAAAAAGTTCCATGTGTCCTCCGAGATCTTGTGTGCAGGTCTTGTGTGCAACTTTAGATACAAAAGACCTGTTTAGGTAACTTTTATCCAGTGGACTCGATTGGTAAGTGCTTAAAACAAAGGTATTTTAGGAAATAAGGGATAGGGCGAAACTTCTCTTAATCAGCGGGTCGCAGGTTCGAATCCTGCACGGCTCACCATTATTTATCAAGTATTTCAGATAGTTATAAATCTGAGGTCCTTTTGTATTTTTCTCTCCATTGAACTAAGTAACATACAGGTAACAAGTTGAGATCTCATATTCTGCTTCATTCAGGCTTCCAAAATATACAAATCATAGGAAGATTGTTAATGACAAGAGAGCTTTAAAGCAGCTCAGTTTTGTATGCCGATTAACACTTTTTGAGCATTAACCGATCCTAACCCCCATTGACAACCCGCAAAGGAGCACCTTGATTTGTTTAATTTTTCCTGATACATTCTACTTAAGGATAAGGATGTATAAACCTGGTATGAGTTTGAAGTTAAAAAGGAGGTAAAGAAATGACTTTAGAGCTAACAGAAAAAGAGAAAAAAGCGCTAATAGAAGTACTTAAGGACTATATCCCGGAACTCAGGGGTGAAATAGCTTCAGGCGTGAAGCATGATTTGAAGCAGGAACTGAAGGAAGAAGAGGAAATATTAAAAGGAATACTCGAAAAACTGAATGTGCTGAAATAATTTTATTTCCTCCCATCAACGCAAAACCGAGTTAGGATAATTCTTTGCACTGAGGAGTAATAGTCTTCAGCTTGATAGTCACCTTTGCGCATCGTTACCGAAATCCATCGCGAATTAAAAACAGATATTGTACAGACAGGTTACATGAGACTGTTACACTGCAAGGGCACTTTTTTGCCGTGCAACGCAGCAGATTCAAGTAACGCGCGTTTCTCCATATCACCATCGAATTGCATCACAAAAAATGTTACCGAAGTAAAGACTAGGGAGACATCGTTGACTCATAATGCATGTTACCGAAAAAACATGCATAGAAAGGGACTGCATTATGAGTTCAAACGCCAAAAGGG
>JBFLXS010000547.1 GCA_040755795.1 bacterium
TAATCGCCAAATATTGGCTCTAATCCCTCAGGTGGAACTTCATCCAGCACATCCCTCATCTGAGTCTCTTTAGGTATTTTTGCTACATTAAAAAGGGTCGTTAAATTGTTCCACTGTGTCTTTTCTTCCAATCGCCGTTGAAACTCAAGCATTGATGAGTCTTGAAAATACATCATCGCCAAACCACTCATCACACAATCAGTTAAAGAATAATCTGTCTTCCCTGGTTGACGATAATCCGCAATCTCAGAAATCCGAAACGCTGCCTGGTTGACTAAACTCTTAAATCTTAAATGCTTCTTGATATGCATAATTATCCCCCCTCCTTTTTTAAGATAGATTATGCCTCTTATTTATATACCACATTTAAGATAAAAAGTCTATATCTTTTTTCAAAAAACAAAAATCTTTACGAAAAATATATTTCATAATCCCGAAAAACCCTCATAAATACCCATTTCTTATTTTCACCGAGAATTGCTGTACACCCACGCAATCAAGTATAGTTTTTGCTGCCCGAATCGTTGCTCCAGAACCACCCAGTCTTTCCTTTACCTGTTTCAACTCGGTTATCATTTTTCCCCTTTTGTCTTCATTTTCCAATAACTCTATGGCATATTGGGAAATAAGTTCAGGCTCAGCCTTATTTTGGAGTAATTCTGGAACAATCTCTTTTCCGGCAACGATATTTGGCAAGCCAATAAAACCACCCGTAGAAACTAATATCTTACCCAATTGCCAGGTGAGCCAGTTGAGTTTATAAACGATAATCATCGGCACGCCTATTAAGGCGGCTTCTAATGTCGCTGTTCCGGAGGCAACGATGAGTAAATCACTTATGTTCATTACCTCATAGGTATTGTTTGATACTATTTTCGTATTTCGAAGTTTGAATTTCAAAATATCCTCTTTTGATAAAGTCGGGGCTAAAGGCAGGATAAATTGGGCATCCGGAAAATGTCTCTGAATTTTTTCAACCCCGGATAACATAATTGGCAATAAAACCTTAATCTCACTTTTTCTACTGCCAGGCAACACGCCAATAATTTTCTTTTTCTGGTCCAGATTAAACTCTTTGCAAGCTTCTTCTTTACTCATTTGAGGGCTGACGATGTCTAATAAGGGATGACCAATAAATTCTACCTTATTGCCTGCCTCTTGATAAATCCTTGCCTCAAAATCAAATATACAAATAACCTTATCGACTAATTTCGTCATTGTTTTTGCCCGCCCTTTTCGCCATGCCCAGGCAGTTGGAGGAATATAATATACGGTTGGGATGTTTAATCTTCTGGCTGTTTTTGCCAATCGCATATTAAACTCAGGGAAGTCAATTAAGACTAACAGATGAGGTTTTTCTTTCTCTAAATAATTGCCAACTTCTTTCAGTCGGTAGATAAATTTAGGGATTTTAGTGATAATCTCTATGGCACCAATTGCACAGAGGTCAGATATATCAAAATCTATCTTTACCCCTGCAAGTGCCATATTAGAACCACCCATTCCTTGAAGATGGACATCTGGCGATAATTCTTTTATGGCTTGGGCTAATTTGCCACCATACAAATCCCCGGATGCCTCACCGGTGATAATAACTATTTTTTTCATTTCTTTTAACCTCTTACCAATTACTTTCCCCATTTCTCCGTTTCTCCCTTTCTCCGTCTCTTATCTGATAATCACTAATTTCCCTGATTTTTTCTCAACACCATAGGTAACGATATAAATATATACTCCACTGGCAACATCCTTTGAATGAGTGTCTTTGACATCCCATTCGTATATCGAACTGACATCCTCAATCATTCTTATCAAATCTCCGGATATATCATAAATTCTAATCGTGGAATTAGCAGGTAACCCCTCAAATATGATTTTATCATCCCCTCTGCTGGGTTTAAAAGGAACAGGATAGACGATGAACTTAGAGAGGTCTTGAGCCTCAAGATAAACAATTAAGGTGTAAATCCCAAGTCGGGAAATAGGGGCGGTGACTTTATTTTCAAATGTATTCACCACGCCATCCTCAATTTTCACCCATCTATTGTTTTTTAATTCATAAATCGCTAAATTTAACTCTTTACCGCCAACCATAGATACATCCGCTTCACTATAGGTAATCGTAATAAAGGCTGATGTTGTGCCAAATCCCTCAGTTAAAATCTCTCTTTGTTCATTTCGTCCCTCGATTTTATAAACTGTATCTGGAATCCTTTTTACCAGAGTATCTTTGTCGGTATAGTAATTAGCCGTAG
>JBFLXS010000548.1 GCA_040755795.1 bacterium
ACATAGGCAAAGGTGCGCTATATGGCGCAATAAGCGGGGCGGTCGGTGGCGCTGTTGGAGCGGCGGGAATTGGCAATGATATTCTAAGAATAACGGCGCAGGTTGCAGCAGCAGGTGTGACGAGCGGGGTGATTGCTGAGCTTACAGGCGGCAGGTTCTCACAGGGCGCAATTCCTGCTATGATAACAGCGTTGTTATATGGAATTGGAGATGCAATAGAGAGGAGTAATGCGGGGAAGGGGATTACATTGGGTGAAAATCTGCGGAAGAAAAGCAGCTATTCATTGAAACTTAATATAAGTGAAGAAGCGCAAATGAACTATATGGAATGGGCGGAGAAGAATTCGGTGCAATTGGTGGAAAATGCGAGTGATGCGGGGGTGAAAATTCCTGCTGTCAAAATGAATGTAGGCCAAATTGTCACTGGTGTCGGTCTTATGCTTGGTGGTGGTTTGACAACAGCATCTGGATTCTATCTTTCTGTTTTTGGGTTAGCTGAGATGACAGTACCGTGGACAGGTGGACCAATAACCGGAGCCATAGGAACCGGTAGTGGGCTACATACGTTAGCAGTAGGTGGCGGTATGATGGTAACTGGTGGTTATACATCATTGAAAGGGTATGAGATATTTAAAATGGGGATAAAAGGAAGATGAAAAGAATTTTTTTTGATATTTTATCTATAAGTTCTCTTCTCGGATTCGCATCCTTACTCTTTTTAACAAAAGGGGAAATTCTATTTAATATTGGAGGTAGTTTTGGTTTTGTAATTCTAATAGGCATTGCTTATTATATTAGTTCAATAAAAAAGCAATCTATTATACCCTTACGAATTATTTCGTTAATCTGTTGGTGTTTAATTGCTTTAAATTATGTCGCTTATAAGGAATTAACCGATGGATTATCAATTGAGATAATCATTAGCTCGGTGATTTTATTGCTTGTATTAAATTTTCTTCTTTGTTTCTTAATTTTTCAATTAGTTAAAAAACCAGACATTTATTCTCGTACAGCCATTGAATTATGGAAACACGGCGCAGGCCTTTTATATTTTCGACTATTAAGTCCAATAGCAATATATGTTACCGGGACATTCATTGTTTTTTGGGTACATAAAAATGATAAACTAATTGCTGAGCATATAGCAAGATTTTTGCCCTCTGTCTTGTTATTAATGATTATCTTTTATCTTTTTGCAATAGCGAAACTAAAAAAAGATGAAGGAAAGTCTTTTCGTTATTTCTTTACAGGAGAGCAAAATATCGAGGAGATAAAAGTAATCTGGAAACAGTTTTTTCCTATTGTTTTGGGCATTGTTGTCTTGGCCAATTTTATCGAATTTATACGAAGGATGTGGCTGTTTAATCTGTTAACATGGGTTTTATTCCTTTATGTTTTAATATATATATACCGATTTTCAGAGAATCTATTCAAAAAGTCAGCAGAAGATGTAAATCAAACAGAAGTTAATTTAGATTTACTTCCTTTTTTATCAAATCCAAATTTCTTCAGAAAGACAATTATTTTTCATGCAATATTTGGCACACTATATTTAATCTCTCTCGGATTATTTTTTATAATTTTAGGAGCAAAAAAATAATGGGGACGAAGGTGACGGGACGTTGATGAATTAGTTAACTTATTCCGGGGAGAGACAAAGATTTGACAATTTCAGTTTGATAATAACGGCAACATGACCTCAGGCCCTGACCTTACAGACCTCTCAAACATAGCCTCAAGGCAGATAAGCTACAATACAGACAACATGCCTGTACAGGTCATACACAGCAGATATGGGACAACAAACATTATCTATGATGGAGAAAACATAAGGGCAAAGAAAGTAAGCCCTTCAGGGACGACCTATTACATAGGAGAGCATTTCGAGGTGACAAACGGAGAGCAGATAAAATATGTCTTTGCAGGGAATCTGAGGATTGCAAAAGTCTCACCTTCTTATACATACTACTTCCATAAAGACCATCTTGGCAGCTCATCGGCAATGACAGATTATCTCGGAAACATCGTTGAGCAAACAAACTACATGCCTTTTGGAGAGATGAGAGAGCATACAGGAACAAACATCTCCAATTACAAGTTCACAGACCAGGAATTAGACCCTGAAACAGGGCTTTATTACTATGGAGCAAGGTATTATGATGCTGTAACAGGAAGATTCATCTCGCCTGATTCAATAGTCCAGGACCCCTTTGACCCTCAGACATTGAACAGATATACGTATTGCAGAAATAATC
>JBFLXS010000549.1 GCA_040755795.1 bacterium
AATTTATTGTGTTTGCATATTGCATTACCTTTACGGATGATATTGACTCTATTCCTACTACTTCCTCCCATAACCGGTGTTCTTGAAAGGAAGTATCCATACAATAAACATGCATTAACTCTGCCCACTTCTCATAATTTACTCCATAATCTTAATCTCCATCTAATGGCAGAAAATCATACAGTTCCCATTTTACATCTATGAAATTTAGGGTATTGGGATCAGACCGTGAATGTTGAATGTAAAAGGAACTGCTTTCTACATTCAAGTGAGTGTTGACAACTCTTTTCATCTATATAATTTGATGAATATTGCATAACCCATTGAAAAACAATAGATTGGATATAGATGTAAAGATACTCCATTTTTTCATTTATGATCAAAATCTTATGATATGAATTAGTGAATACTCCATGTAAGTTTATACCTAATTTCTTAATCGCTTTATTTTAATAGAGTTATACATACACTAAAATTTGTTCATCGTCAAACAAAATGTAGTTTTTCTTGGCAACACTCACTCAAGGGCTGACCCTAATCCCCTTCCCGCTTTTTTAATACTTCCTTTATCTCTTTTATGAATCGTTTTATACGATACTCTTCATACTCTTTACCACCACATTCAGCTACAGGGATGGTAGGGTCTTTAAGATAGTCTTCCAGATATATCTCAAATTCCTCAATAGCCTTCTCTAACTCACCTGTTCCCCACCAATAGCTAAATGCTAAACTCTCATGAGCTTGATAATATGTAGGATCTAATCTTAATGCTTCTTTTGCCAATTTTATTTCTTCATCAAGATATTTATTCCCAAATCTGAGTGGATTTCCATAATATTCAGCTTGATCTAATAGTACCATAGATTTTTCTCTATTACTAACCGGTTTTTTTATATAAAGAACTGATTTAGCAATAAGTAATCCATGAAAGATGTCTTTATCAGATACAGAACGAGAGTCGTAGATAGCAGTAATTTCATATTCTCCTGGTTCAAGTTTAGCAGTTATATCTGGTGGAATAACCCATGTTCTACGAACATTACCGCCTGAACCTATAAGTTCTATTTTTCTTCCTTCATTTGGGAATAGGTAGTAATCACACCAATTAATATCTGTAAGTTTCTCTTCTCGAATAATTTCTCCTTTTTTCTTTAAGATTTTCTCTATTTTAATCTTTAGATTATCATCCCATTTCCAGGCAGGAGTAGCTATTTTTACCTTAGTAATTTCTTCATTACTTTCTTTGCCATATGATTTTTGATTTTGAATTCTATTAAATTGATCAACCCCTGCTTTATTAACAAACCAGACCTCAAAAACCAGAGGGACACCTTGAAGAATTGCTAAAGAAGGAGAGATTTTAAGTTGCAAATCTTCACTGGTGGTAGAACCATAACTAACTAAAGTTGTTATACATCCAAATATAAGTAAGATTAAAAAGGTTTTTAGAAAGTAATTTATCTTCATTGAATTCCTCCTATTTTTAGATACATAAAATATAACTTATTTATCACTAACCTCAAACTGATTTTTACAATCTGAGCAAAAATCTATTCCAATTGGCATTGTATTCCATCCATCAGCATCATTAGTCCCCTCAGGGTAATCTGGAGGATGTGGCTTCCGATATAGATCCCATTCATCCCACAAATATCTCATAGCACATGAAGTATCACCAGCAGTGGGTGGATCATGATGAGCAATTGAGATACCATGTCCTAATTCATGGGTAATATTGTGCATTACAGCATCATTTGCTCTATCATTTGCTCCATCTGGTCGATCCCAATTTTCATCCCATCTTACCTGTTTAACATCACATCTTGTCTCTGAATGATTTTTAGGAGGTCCATTTGCTCCTAAGGATACACCCCACTTATGATATTTCCTTTTTGAAGCGTCACTCTTAATCCCATATATATCACAATTTCTTAAATATAGCCCATGTTGCTCAACAATATGAGCAGTCTCATAATTAAAATTTACTACCCTACTTGTAACTCCATTAAACTCATCAGCAGTTATTTTATAATGTACTTCCATTCCTGAGGCCGCACTAAAGTTTCCTCGAAGGGGGAGTATGAGGGTCACATCTTGAATTGTGAATTAACAGAAGTAATTCACAATTCAACAGGCTGTTGACATAAACTAAAAGATGGAGGGTATGTTTTTTCCCTCCATTTTATGTAAGATCTGAGGGTAAAGAGAAGTAAATTTAAACTTTATGTTGGCGGGGTCAATCCAAAAAAAAT
>JBFLXS010000550.1 GCA_040755795.1 bacterium
CTAAGTTATATCCTTAAAGATAACAAAAGATAACAATTTAGTTTTGTGGAGGGGTAGGGGATTCCGCTCCTTTTCATAAGGCTCTTGGTTAAAACCAAACCTCGCTTGTAAGATTTAGAAACTCCTGCCCAGCCACAGATATTTTCTGTGGTCTCTCTCAACCTCGCTTTGGCACCTTAGGGTAATACCCTGCTATTGCTGCCAGGATTAGGCTCTGAGAGTAAATTAAGTGGGCACTGAACCCCAAAGTGTATACCCTGTATCACAAAACTGTAAATTTTATCTTAAATATATTCTTTCTCAGGCCGCCTGGGGAAAACGGACTTCAGAAGGTCAAGGGGAAAGTATTGCCCAAAAATAAAACTTGACTTTCTTAAGGCACTCTTACACTATTTCAACCTTTATGCTAGATTAAGACATCACCGAAATTTAGAAAAAATGATGAAAATGAACCATTCCAGAAGACATATAAAAACAGAAAAAGGCGTTACGCTAATTGAGATATTAATTGTTGTGGGAATATTGGGAATTTTAGTCGGTATACTGCTAATTCCTTTCTTTATCTCCGCTCAAAAGTCTATGAAAATCCAGCTTAATTATATGATTGCTGAACAAAATGCCAGATGTGCGGTATCGTGGTTAACCGCAAGAATAAGAGGAGCATATCAGATAATAGATAATGAAACAATAGCTGGTGTAAAATTTGAAAGTCAACCCTATGGAACAATGAGCCTGATTTCATATTCAACTAATCAAAAAGGTGATATTGTGATGAGATTGAATCCTGATGTGGGAACTGATACAATTGTCTGGAACATATATCGATATAGATTAATCGAGCAAGGTGTGGAAAAATGTAATGAACTGCGAGAAGAAAAATATGAGGCATTAAATACCAGGGATAATAACCCACTAAACGGTAGCTGGACTTGTTTTTATGCAGGAAGTATGACGACCGCAATAGTTGCCTCTAATATTATGTTAGGAACTCTAACTCCAGGATTACAATTTAAGTATTGGGATAGTGCAGGAAATGAAACTACTCCAGTAAATAGTGTATCTATGGGCGTCTATGTAATTACCGAGGCAGGCAGAAGTAAATCAAAAGGGACTAATACACCGTTTTATCAACAATCACGATTACAATCAGACATAATCACATTAAGAAGATTATCCCCAGTCCTTTGACCTTAGCAAAAAATATCGGTAACCGTTCAGGGATATAGCCACAGAGTCACAGAGAACACAGAGCGAATATATAACCACGAATGAACACGAATAATAAAAAGATTTGTAGTGCGAGGCGTTAGATTCACTTCTGGCAAGCCAAAAGGCGAACTTAAAGGTTCGCACTACATTTATGGGATGTCAGAGGTTAATTCGTATCCATTTGTGGCTACTTTCCTTAATTCTCTGTGAACTCTGTGCCTCTGTGGCTGAACGGTTACAAGGAAGGAGGAAGATAAAGTTATGAAATACAAAGTTAATCTTAAAAAAACTGATGAGGGTTATTCTGTGTGGGTACCTAGTGCTCTGTCGCCATTCAAGTGATTGATTGGCCGTTGTCCCCCGCTGGCGGGGGTCTAATCCTTACCCACAAGTTGGGTAACAAGATGAGGTAAACAAGGATAAACTATAAACGGGAGATTAGAGATTGCAGGAGAGCGGAGTGAGTGGCAAAATTCCAAATCCCAAATCCCAAAATACAAATAAATTCCAATGACCAAAATTCAAAATTCCAAACAATATGATTTAGAAGAAAGAACTTATCAATTTGCTCAAGAGGTTGCTTTATTCTGTAAGAAACTACCTAAAACTATTACTAATATCGAATATGTAAAGCAAATAATTAGGGCTTCGGGTTCAGTTGGAGCAAACTATATTGAGGCAAATGAGTCTTTGGGCTCGAAAGATTTTAAGATGAGAATAAAGATTTGTCGTAAAGAATCAAAAGAATCTGCTTATTGGTTAAGATTAATAATTGGAACTAACGATGAAAAATTTAAACAAGAAGGAGAAAGGCTTTTCAAGGAGGCAATAGAATTGAAGAAAATTTTTTCTTCAATTATTGAAAAGTCTAAATGAATTTTTATCGTTGTAATATAAACTTTGGAATTTAGTGTTTGGAATTTGGAATTTATTTGGAATTTGGTGCTTGGAATTTGGAATTTCTATCTAATCTGTCCACTAAAAGATGTGGGTAATGATTAGGCCAAGGGAGAACATCAATTGAGGAGCGACAGAGCACTAG
>JBFLXS010000551.1 GCA_040755795.1 bacterium
AATTTCGCAGACTCCAGGATTGATGTCCGAAGGGTGGAGCAAGAAAAAGTTTGAGCCATTTCTCCAATTCTCCTTTTTCCCCATTTCTCCTTGTTTACACTTCTAATGTATAGCCCTGAACGGTTACAACAATTCTAATTTGTTCCTACGGCGGCTTACGGTCTTACAACCTTTGCCTTATTTTTAAGTTCAAAAAGCCAGATGATATATTCTACTCCTAACTTTTGACCAAGAAATCTCTCTTCTAAATTTCGTTTTATTTCAAAATCTAAACCATTACCCGTAATAAAATATGTTCTGCCAAACAATTCGTTCATAAGTGCGGTTTTGATTGAGGTAATTTCTTCTGGTGAGGGGTTTTTTTTAGCAATAAATCTGATGATATGGTAGCCAAATTTGGTTTTAACCACATCACTTAATTGCCCTTCTTTATTCATTGAAAAAGCGGCTTGTTCAAATTCTGCCACCATTTGTCCTTTACCAAAAAAACCTAAATCACCACCCATTTGCCGGGATGGACAGAGAGAATATGTCGCCGCCAATTGACTAAAATCCGCACCAGACTGAGCCTTCTGAAGAATATCTAATGCTTCTTTTTCAGTGTTGACCAGGATATGTTGGGCATGAACCTTTTCCCCATAATCTTTACAGAAATTATCTACTTCTTCTTGAGTTACGGTAAGCCTTTTTTTAAGTTCTATATCCTTAATTCGCTGGAAAAGTAAATCTCTTTTTACCTTTTCATTAAATTTTTCCATACTCATTCCTGCTGTTTCAACGGCTAATTTAAACTTTTCCTCAGACTCGAATCTGCCTTTGATGACATTCATAATCTGTTCAATTTCCTCCTGGGCAATTTCAATTTTTCTTGCCTTTGCCTCTTGAATAACCAATTCTTCTTCAATTAAGGCATCTAACACCTTTTCACGGATTTTAAGATACACCGTTTGCGAACCCGCAATTTCAGCCTCATAAGGTTTCATTGCCTGAACTAATTTAGTCTCTGTAATTGGAACATCATTGACTAAAACCACAGTTTTAGTCTGTGCCTGTGCTTGCAATGAACAAATACTTAATACCACTCCTAAGATTATTTTTTTCATTTATGTTTTTACCTCCATTATTACTCCTTCATAGACAATCTGGACATCGCCTGTGAGATAAAGGTTAGTGATTACATCTTTATCCTTTTCAAAATCTATCTCAAGGATTTCACCACTTTTAGTTATTATTTTTACTGGTGGTTTTGCAAGTTCTAAGATAGAGGAAATACAAGCCGAGGCGGCTGAGCCAGTGCCACAGGCTAATGTTTCATCCTCTACGCCCCGCTCATAAGTTCTTATTCTAATCGTCTGGTTATCGATTACCTGAATAAAGTTGACATTAGTCCCTGCGGGCGCAAAATCCTGATGCCATCTAATTTGCTTACCTGATTCTACCACCTCTACCTTTTCTATTTCGTCAAGGATTAAAACAGCGTGTGGCACACCCGTATTTAAACAGTGCACAGTCAGTTCGTTATCTTTTATGCGGATTTTTTTGTTGAGGAAAAGATTTAGTGGGTCTGTGAGTTTAACTTTTACGCGGTTGTTTGTTACTTCAGCCGAAATTATCCCGGCTAATGTTTCAAATTTCATTTTGTTTTTTGATATTTCTTTTATTTGAGCAAATCTGGCAATACATCTTCCCCCATTACCACACATTTCAGCTTCAGAACCATCGGAGTTGATAATTCTCATTCTGAAATCAGCGAGTTTTGACCGCTCAACAATAAGCACACCATCCGCACCAATACCAAACTTACGCTGACATATCTTCCTGACTAAACCAGGGGTAACATCAATTACCCCATCCCGATTATCTATCACGATAAAATCATTTCCACTGGCAACCATTTTAGTAAAACACATTTTAACCATAACTTTATTATACATCTATTTTTTTAAAAAAGCAACTGAAATTTTAATAGTGCTCTGTCGCTACTCAATTGATGTCCCCCGCTGGCGGGGGATTAAGGGGGGTGGAATATGAAATCTGGTAACCGTTCAGGTGGTAATTTACCGCAGAGACGCAAGAGTTTACAGAGAAGATATGGAAATAAATCAGATAACAGAAAAGGTAAGAGTTCAGGTAGGATAAAAATAAGGAGAAAGGGAGAAGATGGAGAAGTGGAGAAAAGAAGAGTTAAGTGATAGGATTATTAATGCCTGTATTAATATCCATCAAAAGTTAGTGTCGTGTTGAA
>JBFLXS010000552.1 GCA_040755795.1 bacterium
GAAAAGAAAGTCATCCTTGACTCAATCCAGCCACTCTGAGGTATAATGAAAATTCAGCGTCACTTCGCTCCGACAGGTGGCCGGTTTCAATCAGAATCAGTGGCCAGATTCATCGGAATATGCATCTGTGAGGTTGAAACATCGATATCCCTTTCTTCTTCGGGTAAATCTCAAATAAGCGGTCTAATTTGGCTTCTATTTCTCTCTTAAGCTGAGCTGGATTTAGAGAAAGATATATCTCCTCAGTTCCCCTTTCTTTTCCTCAGAGATCTGATTTGACTCCATGAATCTCTGATAAGGGGTCTTTGGTGTGTCGTACTTTCTATGAACCTTTCCTCCTTCCCTTATCTTCTCCTTTAGCTTCATCACAGGCTGAAAGAGATTCTTGTAAAGTCTTAGTTCATTTTCATAAAGATCATTTATGATGATAAGTTCCTCAGCCGTATCATACCTCAAGTACCCTAATACCTTCTTCACATGGGTCCAGTTCTTCTGTTCTATGAAGCAGTTGTCGTTTTTTCTTCTAGGCCGAGAGAGGGAGAATCTAATTCTCTCTTTCTCACAGTATCTCAGATGATTTAATTTGTTCCCTTGACAACCTATAACCTATTTTATAAAATCCTTAAGAGTTTGGTAGCTTGCTAATGCTTTCTCTAGTCTACGATTTATCACTTCCCAGTTTAAATTTTTAAAGAAATTGTCGATATAGGGGGCTCGCTTTGGTCCTTGATCCACATAGTAAGCGTGCTCATAAACATCCAAAACTATAATGGGAATAGAACCGATAAACCCATAGAGGTTGTGGGCATCTAACCCATTTACCATTAGATGTCCAGTGAAGATATCTAACGATAATACTGCCCAGCCTCTTAAAGCAATACCGGTAGCCTTAAAAATAGCCCAAAGGTTTTCTTCGGAACCAAACTTTTTCCATACCATTTCTTTAAATGAGGAAGAAGGTTCTCCCTTTTTCCCTAAATTCTCAAAGTAGAGTTCATGGAGGATAATACCCATGTAGTTAAATGATTCCTCTACCTTTAAGCTTCGAAACTCTGAGTAATTCTGATTGGCACCTGCAAGATCGGCTTTGCCCAAACGTTCCTGTATTTCATTGTACTTAGTGACATAGCCCTTGTAGTGAGTATCAAAATGGAAATCTAACTGTTTATCTGAGATACCCTCTAAGCCTTTAGGTTTTAGATGATCTCTACTATTAAGTTTACTAGGCATGTTAACCTCCCTTTTTGTTTTTAAATCCGAAATCTGTTCCGATTTCGAATTTATATTGTTTTGTATTTTTTATTTTAGTACTTCGTACACTCTTCCCGCAATGTTGATCGATGGAGTTATTGTAGGTTTACCAACTTCCCAATCCGCAGGACACACTTGACCAGGATTCTTGCGTACATAGTCAAAGGCTTTAAGTTTTCTTAATAGCTCTTTACCTCTTCTCCCAACGGAGAAATCGTTAATTTCAGCTGCACGTAATACGCCATCCGGATCAATTATAAAGGTTCCACGTCTTGCTAGACCACTTGTTTCGTCTAAAACCCCGAAAATAGAGGAAATTTTATGGTTAGCATCACCGGCTAAGGGGTATTCAAGATCGGCCAAGAGTTGCTCGCTCTCACAGAATACCTTATGGGAGTATACGGTATCCGTAGAGATAGCGATAAGCTCTCCCAGTTTTTTTATTTCTCTGGAGTGGTCATTTAAATCTTTAAGTTCCGTAGGGCAGACGAAGGTGAAATCAGCGGGATAGAAGACCAAAACCAGCCACTTACCTTGGAAGTCACTGGTTTTTACCTTTTTTACTTCCCCTTTTTTAGGGTAGTAAAGTTCCAACTCCAGGTTATTTATAGGAACACCAACTTTTACTTCTTGCATTTTACAACACCCCCTTTAATCTTTTACAATTACCAATATTGACTATTGACAAAAGCATAATTTATAATTATTATTATATAATAATGAATAAAAATTAGTTTGTCAAGAGGTAAATATGAAGGATGTTGAAACTATATATAATCTACTTAAAAAACAGGAGGGTAAAACTTATCCCTCAACGTCGAACTATTATTGATGCTATGGAGAACAACAAAACCCACCCTACTGCTCTAGCGTGACTTTATTAAGAAAACCTTGCAAATGTGTGGCTACACAATTTTTTTCCAGCAATATCAATATGTTAAAGACGGAAACCAATCAATTTAAATGTATACACTGAAATTAATATCTTTAT
>JBFLXS010000553.1 GCA_040755795.1 bacterium
TTTTCCACAATCAATTTCTACCTATTTCTATAAATTTCAATCTATTTCTATTATCTTATCTCCATATCACTCTTATCTCCTTATCCCCTTTCTTACACTTTTGATATATAGCCTGAACGGTTACCTATTATTCTACCATCTGTTCCCTTCTTAATTTCTACACCTTTCAGAATAGGCTAAAAAATCCTGATAAATTCTGAGAAAAAGCTTGCGTTCTGATATCACACAATTAAATTTGTCCTCGTCTATTTATCTTCTTCTATTTCCTCTTTACTTTCTTTTGCCACGGTTTGACCCTGTTCAGTTAGAAGAGATTCTATCTTAGTTTTCCATTTTATTCCATCTCGAGTCCCAAGCCATACTCCAAAAATAAGTATATCTTGAGATTCTTGATATACAATTCTAAGGACTCTCCCCGGGAATACAGGTTTAAGTAAATGAGTAGTGCTCAACTCTACTTTTTTTATCTTTTCAATTGGAATAACGAATTCTCGTGGCGGAAGCCAGCGTTTAAATGTTACTCCTTCTGTTGAAAGTTTTAGATTTCCTTCTCCACATATAGTTAATTCTCCGGTCAATTTACCAAGCCAGGTATCTCCTTCTTTTTCAATACCAAGATAAACTGCACCTGCACATTTTAAAATCTCTGCCATATATTTATATCCTCCTCGGTTTAAATTCTATTTTTATATATTAAAGAGGTTAAAAAACCTCTTGAAATTCCATAAATAATTATCCTTCTTTCGTGAAATTTATGTCATCCATAGTAAATTTACTCAACAAAAGTAGAACATATCCAACCAATAGTCCCATCTTCTAACATAACTTTATAATACCATTTCTTCGATGTATCCAGAACAGGCAATTCTGTTCCTCTGGAAACTGTGGCAATGCGTTGATAATTCGAACCAGGACCATCCCAGATAGCAACATTATCCATCTTTACCCGAACAGTTAATATCTCTGGTTTTTTGAGCGGTTTAGTTATCTCTGGTTTAGCCCCTTCATAAGATTTTATAGGTTGATAAACTTTTATTGGTTTAACTTTAGGTGTTGGAATCCTTTTAGTGCCAAATTTTGTTGAGATAGAGAGTTTGTGGGTATCGCCCAAATCACCATAAGGTGTATAAGCGTAATCTACGAGCACAGAATTACCCAGTTTAAATCCACATCCAGCAGACATCCCCGTAGATAAACCTTTAAATTTTCCCAGTTTATTATCTGAATTCGTTTTTCCACTAAATCTTAACGCTAACCATTCACCAAACCATGATTCAATACCCGCAGAAAAATCTATTTTCTCATCTTTAATCTTTTTTATATCAAAAGAAATATTAAAATTCCTTCCTAATTGATAAGACATTCCAGCCCGATATGTTAATGGTAATGCGAATTCATCCTTTATAAATTTTATCTTAGGACCTACATTACATATAACAAATCCCAATCCAAGTTTATTTGATGGTTTAGTTAATATTCCTAAATCCACAGCAAATCCAGAAGCAGAGGTATCTTCAATAGTTTCATAAATATATTTAAAATTCACTCCCATAAAGAGGTTTTCTTCGATTGCCTGGGCAAAGGCTAAAGATAATGCCATATTTTCTGCCGTAAACAATTTCCCTGTTTCCCAATATCTGCCATTTCCGTAACCCTGTGTATCCCTTAATATCTCTTTTATTTCATCCATATAGAGGTAGGTTACAGAGGTGGCAAAGGTCAAATCCTCTACAGGATATGCTACGCCAACAAATTCATAATTAATTCCCTCAAACCATTCATTATGCATAAAATTAAATTCTGGTTGATTTATCCGGGCAAGTCCTGCTGGATTCCAATAAATAGAGGTGACATCATTTGCTAAAGCCGTATATGCCCCACCCAGTGCCTGAGGTCTTGCTCCTACATCCATTTTTAAAAATGCCGCCGCTGCTCCAAAAACACCAACGGGAAGAATAATCAAAAAACATAGAGATAAGATTATGCTTTTAAAATTCATTTTTATTCCCTCCCTTTGTAATATAGATTGAAATTAGAAATCACAGAAAGCGTGAAAATCTAATCACTGATTCCCAAATTGTAACATTTTAGCCATCTGAAGTGAAATTGAGGTAATCAGTTATCGGTCATCAGGTTATCGGTAAAGGGAAAAGATCAATTGGTTGTTACCGATTACCTGATTACCGATTACCTTGCACTTCATTTGGGTAAATAGTTACCCCAAATTTTATGTTAC
>JBFLXS010000554.1 GCA_040755795.1 bacterium
TACTATCAACTCAGGTTATCGGTTATCAGGTTATCGGTAAAGAGCAAGCAGTAGCCTGCTATCTCAAATTACCGATTACTGATTACCTGATTACCGATTACTTTAAATAATCACAATTTATACCCCAGTGGAGTATAGTTTCGTCCTGAGATCAGCCGAACGGTATTTAATTACCAGTTACCAATCACCAGTTACCAGAATCAAATTCCGTGCGTTATTTGTTCAACACGACAATAGGACATCAAAACCAAATTGTTAATCAATTATGAGATGTCGGTCCTCAAAAGCTTGCACTGATGAAAATCCGTGATGGAATCCTGCGCCTGGTAAATAGTTTTTAATTTTTTCTCTGCGTCTCTGTGTCTCTGCGGTGAACGCTTACAGTTAGTCTAACAGACAAAACTTAAATTCTTCTACGGATAGTAAGGTTAGATTACTTAAGATATTACTGAAAGAGATTATTTCTGGAACCAGGATATGTGCCTTCTTGAGTTGGGTTTCTTCCTTAAACACCATTCTTGGAATATCATCAAAGATGATTTTGCCTTTTTCTAAGACAATAATCCGATGGGCATATTCAGCCGCAACCCATATACAATGAGTAATGATAATAATTGTGTGACCTCTTTTATTTAATTCGACTAAAAGATTCATTATGCTTAATATCTCATAATAATCCAGGCCGGTTGTTGGTTCATCTAAGATTATAATTTTGGGTGTGCAGGCAAGGACTCCAGCCGTGGCTAATTTTTGTTTTTCACCTTTGGTAAGTGCAAATGGGTCATCATTTTCATATACCTCTAATTGAACAGCATTTAAGGCATCATACACTCGTCTTGAAACTTCTTTTTCTGGAACGCCAAGATTTCGCGGGCCAAAGGCAATTTCATCAAATATCGTGTTTTCAAATATTTGACAATCAGGATTTTGGAAAACAAAACCTACTTCTTTTGCCAGGTCAGATGTTTTTCTACGGCGAGTATTTATCCCGGAAATAAGGACATTGCCTTTTGTTGGTTTAAGAAGTCCATTGAAATGTTTGGCAAGTGTAGTTTTACCAGAGCCATTTTGCCCTAAAATCGCCACAAATTCTCCCTGTCTAATCGTCAGATCTATTCTATCTAAGGCATTATGCCCCTCAGGATAAGTATATTCTAAATTTGCCGCCTCAATCACTGGTTCCTGGTAGAATTCTGTCCTTTTGGCATCCTGCCATTTCAAAACATTGTATCTTCCTTCTGGTATTTGCCAGTTTTGCTCTTTGAAGATTTGATGAGCATCCTCGAGATTCAAAGGTAGTTTCTTTTTATATCTAAGTTCTTGAAATAATTTAGGTATTTGAGGTGGTCGGATACCACATCTTTCTAAAAGTGTTACTTTGCGTAAGACTTCATCTGATTTCCCTTCTAATACTATCTCCCCGCGGTCCATCAGAATGATTTTATCAGCGTAATATGCCAGTTCAATCTCATGTTCGACTAAAAGTAAGGTTACACCTTCTTCTTTTAAAAGTGAGCAGACAGCAAAAATCTCTGATTTACCAAGTGGGTCTAAATCTGTCGTTGGTTCATCCATAACCAGTATTGTAGGCTTCATGGCCAAAATAGAGGCAATCGCTAATCGTTGTTTTTCACCACCTGAGAGTGTGGTTGAATTCCTTCTTTCAAAACCTGTTAATCCCACTTTAAGCAATGATTCTTTTATCCGTTGGTTTATTTCCTCTCTTGAAACAGAAAAGTTCTCTGGCCCAAAGGCACATTCTAATTCTACATTAGTTGAAAATAACTGTGATTCAAAATCCTGGAAAACCATACCTACATCTTTCGCCATTTCAAATACCTTTTTTTCGACTGTCAGTTCATTAAGAACTTCCACGGTGCCATAAAATAGACCGTTATAAAATTTAGGAATTAAGGCATTTAGAACTCGACAAAGTGTAGATTTTCCCGCCCCACTTTTGCCCATAATGACAACAAGACTACCCTGCTGAACATCAAAATTCATCTTATTTAAGACATTATAATACATATCCTGATATGCAAAGGAAACATCTTTTACCTTAATCGCATCCACCGTATTCAATTACCTCCCTCTGATATTATATGAGGGTCGGACCTATTCTAATCCCGCATCAGAAGTAGGATTAGAGAGATTATGTAATAATTACACCTCCCATCCTTAAATCCTACCCATATCGGTTTGTCCTCCCCTTTATTCTTTCCTTAAAAT
>JBFLXS010000555.1 GCA_040755795.1 bacterium
AAACTTAAATTTAACCTCGATAATCTCATTAATTCGTGCTAAATAATCCTTTAATTGTTCTGGTAAATCATCATAAGAGCGAATATGACTTATTTCTTTCTGCCAGCCTGGTAATTCGTCATAAATTGGTTGGCACTCTCGCAGGACTTTTAATGATTTTGGAAACTCTTTAATTATTTGGCCTTGATACTCATACCCAATACACATCTTTATTGTTTCCAATTCATTTAAGACATCTAACTTAGTGATGGCTAAACTATCTATCCCATTAATTCTGACGGCATATTTTAAAGCAACTGTATCAAGCCAACCACATCTTCGTGGTCTATTAGTTGTGGCGCCGTATTCGCGCCCTTTTATTCTTATCGCCTCACCCAGTTCAGATGGCAGTTCTGTTGGAAATGGTCCTTCACCTACCCGGGTTGAATAAGCCTTCATCACGCCTATTACCCTGTCTATTTTAGTTGGTCCGACGCCTGTTCCCGTACACGCCCCGCCTGCCGTGGCATTAGATGAAGTTACATAAGGATAAGTCCCATGGTCAACATCAAGTAATGTTCCTTGTGCCCCCTCAAATAAAATGTTTTTACCGTTTTTTATTGCCTCATTCAAAAAAAGACTTGTGTTTTTCACATACTTCTTAAGTTCATTCGCATAGCCCAAATATTCATTTTTAATGCTGGTGAGGTCAAATTTATTTCCTTTCTGGACAAAATTTATTTGTAGTTTTTCCTCAAATATATCCTCATCAAATAAATCAATTACCTTTATTCCACATCGGCTAATCTTATCTGTATATGCCGGACCCACCCCACGACCTGTTGTCCCAATTTTATAAATCTTCTCCGAAGTCTCCTCGACACTCAAATGATACGGCATAATTAAATGTGTATCTTCGCTGATGTATAGCAGGTCATCATTAATCGCTACATTTCTTTCTTTAAGAGATTCTATTTCCTGGAAAAAAGCCTTTGGGTTAAAAACTACCCCTTGACCGATGATACATATTTTATCTGGATGCAATATGCCGGATGGAATGAGATGCAGAACGAACTTTTCACCATTAACAATAACGGTATGTCCAGCATTGTTACCTCCTTGATACCGAACGATAATATCTGCCTTTTCGGTCAAGAAATCAATTACCTTTCCTTTTCCCTCATCACCCCACTGGACACCAACAACAATTATATTTGACATATTTTTATTCCTTTATCTTTATTTTGTAAGTAATCCCACCTATTATCCTATCCTCTATTGTTGAAATAACATTGAGTAATGCCTCTTTTTTTTCCGAATTAATAGGTGGGGTAACCATTAATAAGACTGGTTTTGACTCTTTAGCCAGTAAATCAAAAGAGCCTTTTCCTAAAAAAGCCCCCCACTTGCCTGGTAAATTTTGAGTATCTAAAGTTAAATTAACTCTCGTCTTTACAGACAGGGGATTTTGGATTCTAAATTTTAAGATTACCGGCCTGCCCGAATATGTATAAACAGTCCAAAAACTTCTATACGCCAGGTTGGACTCATTCACTGGTTCATTAGAAATAATTGGGTCATCAGCACTTTCTACCGCTACTCCATAAGACCAGCAATTTGCTTCATTAACATTCTCCCATGAGATAGAAGTAACGGTAGTTTCGCCTGCCCCTATATTTGAGATAACATTAGTCCCAATTAAAGCCCCCTCAGTGAATGAAAAATAAGTATTACTGCGATTAACATAGAATTTTACTTTTACATCTCTTGCCTCTGCGGTTCCAATGTTATGTATTCTGGCAAATAATTTATTGGATTTCCCAATTTTTGCCATTTCATCCGGCTGACCATCACCATTATTATCCAGCCAAATATCAGGACTAATCCAAAAAAAATTATCTTTTGTAAAAGAAATTCCATCATCTCTAATGTTGTCTTTTATTAACAAATTTGGCAACGGTGCTACACAACCACTCATTAAAATAATTAAAGAGATTACAGCGTATCTATATCTCATTTTTAATTCCATAAATATATTACCACAAATCTACCTTATCTGTCAACAATTTTTTGTAATCGTTGTAACTATTCAGCATACCAAGCAAGTAGGAAGTATGGAGTAGGAAGTAGGAAAGTAGGAAGAGGGGAAAATACTTCATACTATTTTACTCTTAATTGATTTGATTAAACCTATAAGCATCCTACTCACTTCTTCAGATATATCCCAAATGGATTGAAAATCTGG
>JBFLXS010000556.1 GCA_040755795.1 bacterium
AGTAAGTACTTCCATCTCGCCACCAGGTATATATCCAAGGATATTCTTTATCACCAATAATAAAAAGTTCTAAGGTAAGTGGAAAACATAAAGATTTAGTCTTTTCATACTCCATTCCTATACCTAAGGCAAATTTAGCAAAGTCCTTGGGGCAAATCGGGGAACACAATACTAATTAAAAGGAAATAAGTATTGTGTCCCCGGAATTCTGTCCAAAAGGAAATAAGTATTGTGTCCCCGGAATTCTCCAAAAGGAAATAAGTATTGTGTCCCCGGAATTCTGTCCCCGGAATTCTCCCGGAATTTTCCGGAATTTTGTCGAATTTTGTCCCCGGAATTTCCCCCAGGAATTTTCTAAATTTTCTATACGAAATCTTTGTCAGGTACTATCTTGTCTAAACCAATCTCTTCTAGTGGTATGCCAAAAGATTCTACATACTGTTGAAGAAGAGAAATACTACGGTGAAAACCAAGAAGAGATCCAGTATAGAAAGATTCATCAGGGGTACCTCGAGCCTTATCACGCTTTGCCTTCGCTTCATGAGCATCTTCAAGCAGAAAATAAACATAATCTCTTAGAAGGTTCTGATATGTACTTTCTTCTTTATTAGACATCATTTTACTCCTTTTGTTCTAATCCCCCGTCTGACTCTAATCCCCCGTGCAAAATCCTCTCCTGAGGGGAAAATCGGGGGACACAATGCTAATTAAAAGGAAATAAGTATTGTGTCCCCGGAAGAATTCGGAATTTCCTGTATTAATTACAGCTAAAATAGGTGGGATTTTTACCACCTTTTAGCCCCAAATTGCACTTTTAAGTAATCGAATTTAGCGAATGAAACGAAAATTACTCTGTTACCTAATTACCAAGTTACCCAATTACCTACTCCTTAGCAATCGGTTGCCATGATGGGCGTCCATCTGGAACTTCATTATAGGTTAATCTTTTTCGATTTTTTCCATCTGCATCCATTATGAAAATCTCCCAGTTACCTAATTCTTTACTGAGCGTCTTAAAGACAATCTTTTTACCATCCGGCGACCAGGAAGGGTCAGAATCAGGACTTGCAGAGTCATCCCCTAATCTTATTTGATTTGAACCATCAGCATTCATTACATAAATTTTAACATTTTTATCTCTTTTCCCCTTAGATACAAAAACAATCTTTTTACCGTCAGGTGACCAAATAGGCTCAATATCTCCTGCATTATTATTTGTTAATCTTTTTATACTTTTACCATCAATATCCATAGTATAAATTTCAGGATTACCATCTCGCCAAGAAACGAAAACAATCTTCTTACCATCTGGTGACAAACAAGGTTCGCTATCTTGTGCTGGATGATTAGTTAGTCGCTTTCGATTTGTCCCATCTGCATTCATAATATAGATTTCCTCGTTAATTCCTTCTTCCCAATTCCCAAAATAAGAAGTAAAAATAATTTGCTTTCCATCTGGCGACCAATAAGGAGAAGCATCAATTGTATCAGTTTCACTAATTCTTTTTTGGTTTGTACCATCAGCATTCATTATATAAATTCCTGTAGGGCCATCACGGTCCGACACAAAAGCAATTTTATTACCATCTGGTGAACAACAAGGATTATAATCATGAGATGGATTAGTTGTTAATCTTTCTTGATTTTTACCATTAGTGTCAATTACATAAATATCCGACCAACCATTCTCATCCAGACAGTCAAACACAATTTTAGAAGGATACTCTTTACACCCATTAAGCATAAGAAATGTAAAAATAAATGTTATATATTTTATAATTTTAACTTTTTTCATAAACTTTACCTCTACACAATCTCTCTAGTGATTAGCCCAATATTCTATCCACCCTTTAATATTATCAGGTAGCCAGTTATTAGAACCTCCTATATGAGATTGATGTCTCAAATAATATATAATATCAGCCTTAATAAAATTACTTGTTGGTAAGTTAGGAAATTCTACCCCCGTATGAGGTAAATTTGTTTTTTGTGCATAGATATACTCCCTTATCCCTTTTTCATAAAAATTTATAGTCTCCATTCCTAACTGTGTCCTTGCCAAGTCATTAATATACCCTCCATATTTTACAGTTTTATAAGCTATGTCGGCTATGTCGGCTATATGTGTTGGGTCTAATTGAAAAATAGCTTTCTCTATTTCACCTTGAACAAGGTATCTTGCTATCACAAGTCCTTTCCCCAA
>JBFLXS010000557.1 GCA_040755795.1 bacterium
GTTGTTTGTGTCATAAGTTTGTCCTCCTTATTTTAGTTAGTTAATACTTTTTGTATAGTATACCATAAAATCTTTCGCAGGTCAAACTTGACACTTTATCATATCATCTCTGCGGTGAACGGTTACAGTTATCGGTTATCAGGTTATCGGTGAAGAGAAAACAATGGCGCCTGTTATCTCCGATTACTGATTACCGATTACCTAAGTAACATGCAAATTCAATCTTAACAGAGCACTATAATCTTTGCGTTCTTTGCGGTTAATTTCTTTGCGTTCTTTGCGGTTAAAAAAGGATAAACCACTTAATCTTAAAAAAACTTGAATATCGAGTATTAGATATTTTGCAATAACCTGAACGCTTACCAGAATCGTAAATTATGCCCTCTTCAAGTATACAAACTTCTATACAAAGATTAGGCTTGCATAGGTGGTTTTCCCAACCACTCGGGTATCCCATATTTCAAAGCACACGTTTCTCTGCGTCTCTGCGGTAAAGGATTACCTGAACGGCTACGATTAATTTATAAAAAAAAAGATTAAAGTTTTTTATTTTTTTGCCGATTATTATATTAGGAAAGTTGATAGCGTGTAGTTTTCCCCTCCCAGTTTCTATACCTATTAATTTTCCGGGTGCTAAGTAGCTAATTACTATTTAGCACCTTTTTTTTGGTAACCGTTCAGGGCTATACATTAGAAGTGTAAACAAGGAGAAATGGGGAAAAGGGAGAATTGGAGAAATGGCTCAAACTTTTTCTTGCTCCACCCTTCGGACATCAATCCTGGTGTGGTGTTAAGTAAGTTTTGCACGGCGTATCATCAGATTTCATAACCTGCAAACGGATCAAATTCCGTGCGTTATTTGTTCAACACGACACTAACTTTTTATGGACATTAATACAGGCATTAATAATCCTATCACTTAACTCTTCTTTTCTCCACTTCTCCATCTTCTCCATTTCTCCTTATTTTTATCCTACCTGAACGCTTACGAAAATTCGTGAATCGTGTCCTGTATCCGTGTCCGTAATCAGGCTGAAGGCTGAAGGGCTTTTCTCCTTCTAACTTCCACCCCCTTAATCCCCGCCAGCGGGGGACAACCCGCCTCTGACCTCTATCTTCTATCCTCTGCCTTCTGCCTTCTGACCTCTACCCTCTGCCCTCTGTATTTATCCGTGTTAATCAGTGGCTAAATAATTACTGAATAGTTACCTTTTTTTTAATAATACTCGTATGCACGCTTTTAAGGTCTAAAACTTGCCTATCCCCTTGATTATAAAGAAGTTATCCCCTCTTTATAAGCGCTTTTTGAGGGGAAGTTCCATTTTATCCTACAATCTCACCATCAGAGAAACTAACATATCTCATTTTTATCAACCCTATCTTTCTTATCCAAAATAATAATCTTTTTTCTATTACCCCTTATATCTTCTTTTTTATGTCTGAATTGAAGTGAATGTAGAATCTACTTGACAAATTTAGATTAATATGTTAATATAAACAATGTTATGGCACGACCGTGGAGAATCCAATACGAAGGAGCAATTTATCATGTTATGTCCAGAGGTATTGAAAGAGGAACAATCTTTCTTACTGAGGAGGACTATCTACGATTTTTAGAATGTCTTGAGAGGGCGGTAGAGAAATTTCAATTAGAGATTTTTGCCTTTGTATTGATGGGAAATCATTATCATTTACTTTTGCGAACACCCCAGGCAAATCTTTCAAGAGCCATGCAATGGCTTAAGACTGCTTATAGTGTATACTACAATTTAAGGCATCAAAGATGTGGGCATCTTTTTCAAGGGTGATATAAAAGTATTCTGATTGGAGAGGAGTCATACTGGCAGAAATTAAGTTTTTACATTCACTTAAATCCAATTCGTGCAGGAATAGTTAAGGAATTAGATGAATACAAATGGAGTAGTTATCATGATTATGTAGGTAAGAAGAAAATACATAAGTGGGTTTGTAGTGAGGAGATATTGGGGGAGTTTGGAGGTAATAAGCAAGAGCAGAGGGTTAAATATCTTCAGTTGATAAGAGAGGCAGTTGGGCAGGAGAGTAAAATTCTTAAACTCGATGTTCAAGTTTTTTAAAGGTATAAAGATTTAACCGCAAAGAGCGCAAAGGAAGGTTTCGCAAAGGACGCAAAGAAAGGAAAACAGGTCTATAAACGAAAACGAACTTTCAAATATTGTT
>JBFLXS010000558.1 GCA_040755795.1 bacterium
ATCAATCCTGGAGTCTGCGAAATTTACCAGTAACCCTATTTCTTTATCCACTGCTCTAAAGTATGTCTAACCTGATTATAATACTTTCCACTTATCTCCTCAACAGTTTTAATCTCTACCACAATCTAATCTTCAACAAAAAGATCAAGTCTATGAATCCCAACCTCAACACCTTGATAGAATATCTTGACTTCTTTTTCTGATTCAAAGATGATGTTCTGTCTTGCAAACTCAACCTTCAAGGCATTGTGATAGATGCTCTCCAGAAAACCAGGTCCTATTGTCGTGTTGAACAAATAACGCACGGAATTTGATTCTGGTAACTGGTGATTGGTAACTGGTAATTAAATACCGTTCGGCTGAGGTAATCGGTCAGTTATTGGTGGGAGAAAGGCATAAAGATTAAATTTCTCGCTAAGGCACAAAGAACGCAAAGGAATAAATTATAATCTTTGCGAACTTTGCGTCTTTGCGAGAGAAAATTTCTATTTAGCTTTTACCACTGATAACTGAGGAATTACCGGCTGAGCTCAGGACGAAACTATTTAACCAATTACCAATTACCAGTTACCAATTATCCGTTTGCAGGTTACGAAACCTGATGATGCCCCGTGCAAAACTTACTCAACACGACACTAGTGTAGCGTTCTCTAAATACATATAATAGTTATTAACGAAAAATTCTCATAGAACAAATATAGCAACAGGGTTTATAGTTGATAGGTTATGGTTGATGGTTTATAGTCCTTCAACTATCAACTATCAACAATACTACTGTGAACTTTTGGTTAATACTTACTATAATATTGTTATATTTACTTAGAGAACGCTATACTATCTTTTTATGGACATTAATACAGGCATTAATAATCCTATCACTTAACTCTTCTTTTCTCCACTTCTCCATCTTCTCCCTTTCTCCTTATTTTTATCCTACCTGAACCCTTACAATATCTTAAATATTATTTGTATTTATCCGTAGCTTTATACATTAAATTTCCTGCAAAAGTTTGTTGTCAATATTTGATCTTCATGAATTTGATAATTCATCAAATTTCACTTCGTGCTCTCCGTGCCATTCGTGGTGAATAGTTACAAGACTAACTTCATAACCCCTAAACCAAACCAACCTCCTAACCCTAATCCTTTCACCAAAAACTCCTAAATATATCCACTTATCTCCTTTATTTCCATATCTCCTTTTCGGACACAGGTCTAAAGTTAACTGCACAGGTGGCAAAAATTTGATTTTTGACTTATTTTTCTTTACTCTCCCTCTTCATAAGAAAATATCTCTATCTTCCTTTTTAAGTCAACCATTTTTTTCATCAGGTTGGGTGAAATATATGAGGTAGCTACCATCAAAATTGGTTCAATACCTTCCTTTTGTTTATAATCATCTCCTGCATCGTATATCTTTTGAATATCCTTTGTTAGCATCCGGGAGGTAATTTCTAAGAGAATATGCTCACTTCCTGATATAACAATATCTACCTGATGACCACCATAAAACCCTTCCCTTACCTCAACACCAGGTTGGCGAGACATTAAGGCTCTTATTGTTGTTCTAAATGTTCCTTCATTATAAATTCCCCATCTACTCCCAAGGGATGTAATTTGATTGGTTAAATACTTAAATCCTTCCCTCATCTCTTCTTCTGTTTTCTTCTGACACTGGGCAAGTTCATCTATCCTTTTACTTAAGCAGTTAAACCCTTCCATCATTGTTTGCTCTGTCTTTTTCTGAGTTTCAGCCAGCTCCTCAACTGCTATCTCTAACTTGGTAAGTCTTCCTTCTGACTTTTTCTGAGCATCAGCCAACTCTTCTACCTTTATTTCTGTTCGCTTTTGTGCTTCAGCAAGTTCCTCTACCTTTATTTCTGTTCTCTTTTGGGCAGTTGCAAGCTCCCTAACTATCCCTTTTAACTCATTAAAATCTTCCTTTTTGACTGTATTGGCAATTTCGTCTTTAAAAAGCTCAAATGCCTCCAACATAGGATGTTTGATTTCAATGGGTAATCTATCTATTGCCTCAAGATACCTTATCATAAATTTAATACCTCCTCATCCATCAATGTTCTCTGATTTTATACATTTTTTGTTTTTTTTCATCTCGCCAATCATGTAAAATTACCGGCCCAAATACTGCCCATAAAATTATGATTAAACCCAGTATAATTATGCCTATATTTTCCA
>JBFLXS010000559.1 GCA_040755795.1 bacterium
AAACACCACTACTCACGCTTATCTCCCTATCTCCCACCTTCTATCTCCTACCTACTATTTTCATCCTCATTTGTGAACCAACGGTTCATGAGTGTTTCCCCTGAAAATAGCCTTTGGAGTGCGAAAGATTGCTTTCGCTTTTCCTCCTGCGAAAGCGGTAGCAAGCTACCGCACTCCATATATTTTCATCGTCCTTTGTGAGTCGCAGACTCATGAGCGTTTCTCCTTATTATCTCAGGTAGAGGATGTGGCTATTTTGCGACGATGTCCAAAAGAAATCGAGATAACGGTTGGGTATTAATGATTATGTCTTTAGTCAATCCTGCTCTTCTGGCTACCCCTACTCCTAATTTCATCATCCATAATTGTTGTAAGTGATGGGCATCGGTATCAATTACAAATTTACAGTCAAATTCTTTTGCCCTTCGGCAGTTTATATCATTTAAATCCAGCCGTTCATAATAAGAATTTATCTCAAGTACAGTTTGAGTTTGGCTTGCCTTTTGTAAAATCTTCTCCAGGTCAATTTCATATCCTTCCCGAGTGCCAATTAATCTTCCGGTTGGATGAGAGATTATATCGACTAAAGGATGCTCCATTGCCCGACAGATTCTCTCGGTTACATTATGTTTGAAACCCATATGAATTGCGGCAACAACTATATCTAACTGTTCTAATATTTTATCTGGATAATCTAAAGTTCCATCGGGTTTTATATCTACTTCATTACCTGCTAAGATTTTAATTCCGCCAATCTTTTCGTTTAATCTTCTAATTTCCTCAATCTGATGTAACAATTCATCTGCGGTCAACCCACCGGCATATTTAACCGATTGAGAATGGTCACAAATAGCGATGTATTTATATCCCATGTTTTTCGCATGACGGGCAATGTCTTCAATTGAAGAAGACCCATCAGAATAATTTGTATGAATATGAAGGTCTCCTTGAATATCATCAAGTTGCACTAATTGAGGTAGATTGTTTGCTTGTTCTATTTCTCCTAAATCTTCTCGTAGTTCTGGAGGTATCCAGGGTAAATCCAGTGAAAGATAAACATCTTCTTCGTTTTTCCCACCAATCTTTTTCTCACCTTTAAATACACCATACTCATTTATTTTCAATCCCTTTTTCTTTGCCATTTCACGAAGTTTAATATTATGAGCCTTTGAGCCAGTAAAGTATTGAAGTGCCGCACCAAAAGACTCCTCCTCAACTACACGCACATCTACCTGTATTCCATCCTCAGTAATTATTGAACCTTTAGTCTCACCAGCGGCTAAGATATCTTTCACCTGCGGTAAATGGACAAAATAATCAATTATCTTTCGCCCATTTTTACCTGTAACTAAAATATCAATATCGCCAATCGTTTCTTTTAATCGACGCAGACTTCCCGCCGGTGAAATTTTAGAGACCTCAGGTAATTTCTGTAATTCTGTAATTAATTCTTCTACCAAAGGCAAGGCAAATCCCAGTAAGATTCTTTCTCTGCTTGCCTGAAATAATTTAATCCCTCTTTTGATGTTTTCTATCTTTTTCTCACCCATTTGAGGTAATCTGGCTAAAAAACCATTTTCAATTACCCGTTGCAGGTCTAATAGATTTTTAACCCCTAATTCTTTAAAAACAAGGGCTAAAGTTTTTGGTCCTAATCCCTGGATACCAAGTAATTCTATCAAACTATCCGGGACATCAGCCTTAATTTCCTCGTATTTTGTCATCGTCCCTGTTTTTATGTATTCATCAATCTTCTTTGCAATCCCTTCCCCTACACCATCAATTTCCATTAATTTCCCTTGTTTTGCCAGTATTTCAATATCATCCGTCAGGTCTTCAATTACACGTGCCGCTTTACGATAGGCATTAACCTTAAATGGATTTTCTCCTTTAAATTCTAAAATATCCGCCATATGATTGAAGATATTCGCAATTTGGGTATTTTTAATAGTAATTTACCTCCGTTGTAAGATGCAGGCATTCTGTATTGTAACTATTCACCGCAGAGACGCGGAGACACAGAGAAAAAATTAAAATCTATTGGCTATACACTTAATTCCATCTATTAGAACAGAAACATTAAAATTGATCAATAAACCTATCCTTTTATTCATCATTTTTAGATAGGTTAAAAGTTGAGCTTCGTGAATCGGAAGTAGTTGCTCGACTGCTTTTAATTCTACGATAACTTT
>JBFLXS010000560.1 GCA_040755795.1 bacterium
TACCAGCCTGAAATTACAAGGGTTTTGGAGCATTTAAGGCAACATGTTTATGTTGACCAAATCGCATCTAAATTCTTGAAATACATAGAGTTATAAAAAGTGCAGTTAATTCAACATTTCCGTTAATATACCTGACATCTGGATGTAATTCTTTACTCCCAAAGTAAAAGTAGAATGAACCACTTACTATTTGAAGTTGCTCTATTCCAACACTGTCAGCATCTGGCGGATCATGAAGTCCCCATTTAGTAAGTATCTCATCAACTTTTTTAACTTGCCGTGCATACTTTCGTTCAATATCAGCAAGTTCACTCCCTAAATGCGGTGTCCCCATCATAATAATTTGATTTATGTCATAGTCGTAGCGGGGGATGTTGGAGATGGTTTTCTTTTTCGGTTTACCTGTAGTGTCAATATATGGGTATTCCATTGAAGATTGATATTGATCACCAAACATCATAGTGTAAAGTTCAGCTACTAACCCACCTCTTGAATAAGCAACAATATCAACTTTAGTTGCTCCTGTTCGCCTCTTAACCTCATCTATGGCTTGCTTAAGCAGTTTTACATCCTCCTGGATAAATCCCTGTCCACGATTTGAAAACTCTTTACCTACATCAGCCATGGTAAATGTATCTATCCCTGCATTTTGCAATGTCTTTACCAGACATCCATCCTTCATATCTTGCGAAATACTGTTGATTCCTGGGACAATAAGCACAGGATTTTTAGCAAATGCAGGATTTAGCCAAAATAAAGTTAGAACTAAACCTAAGGCTATTCTTTTAATCATGTTACTCACCTCCAAAAATTAAATCAAAATTCAAACTCACTATCTGGAATATCAGTATTTAACTGTATATTGCCAAGTGTTATTTCTTCTTTTACTTCTTTTGGTCTAAATTTAGGAATAGTAAATTTAGTTGTAATAAACTTTGTTGGAATCCATACATTACTAATTGATTCAAAATCTTGAGTTTCTCTTCGACAAGTTAAACGAATTCCAGGAGGAACATCAGGATGAAATCCAGTAAAATCACTAAAATCATCAATTTTTGTAATCACTCCTTTGTTGTAATCAACAAAAATTTCTAATTTACCATTTGAACTGGGATAATTGTACTCATCCTCCGGATTACTTGCCTTCGGCACCGCCTCAATCACCCAGATATCAGGTTGTGGATTATCAATCACCTTCGTATCAAACTTAGTAATTATCTCATCCAACCGCCAGTAGAAAGGTAAATTCCAAGGTTCTAATAAATAGTACCAATATAACTTCTTATCATAAACCTCCCACTTATCTTGTTCTATTTCTCTCTTTGCATATTCTATTTGTTGTGTCTGTCCTTTAGTAATAACTGTTCGATTCTCATTAGGAGGTATCCATTTGAGTTTATCAGGAGCTTTAAAGAAGAATTTCTCTTTTTGAATAAACAAATCACCTATTATCCCTAAGAATTTAGTAAGTTGAGCATCCCTTACCTTCCACTGATAATCCGCCTCTAAATCTTGTATCTTCTGGTAATTCGCCTTGACCTTATCCAGTAATGCCTGAACTGTCGGCGTGCCGATTTGTTTTGGTCTAAGTGGTAGATTTTTCTTTTTTACCACTTTTTCCTGCTTAGTCTTTTGCTCCTTGCCTTTTAGCCATGGCCACTGCCATTCTATACCCTGGGCTATAGTGCTACTGCCCAGCAAGACACACAGCACCGCAATACTACACATTATGGTCTTAATCCTTGTTCCTCTTGAATTTCCTTTTAAACCTTTTAGATTACACATTGTTCTTTTACCTCCTTGATTTTGAATTATAACCACAGAGGCACAGAGGCACGGAGAGAAAAATTTAATTTTTTTCTCTGCGTCTCTGTGTCTCTGCGGTGAACAGTTACTTTAATTTTTTAGTAATCGGATTGAGCGGATTAATCGGATTTCTTTTCTGTTTTTTTTTATCTGCTCAATCCGCTAAATCCGCTTACTAATAATATACCCTAAAAATTCAAAAAAGTCAATGATTTATCTGTATTAATTCCGTGCTATCCGTGTCATCCGTGTACTTTTAATTCACAATTCAACAGGCTGTTGACATAAACTAAAAGATGGAGGGTATGTTTTTTCCCTCCATTTTATGTAAGATCTGAGGGTAAAGAGAAGTAAATTTAAACTTTATGTTGGCGGGGTCAATCC
>JBFLXS010000561.1 GCA_040755795.1 bacterium
ATATTCTCGTTTTAAATGAGCCAATTGCGTTTTTAATTTGTCTTCGTTATATTTTTTAACTTCTAAAACTCGTTCTAATCTAAAATTAAATCCTGGCATTTTATTATCCCCTGAAAATAGTAGTCAGTAGATAGTAGGCAGAATACAAAAAACTTTTGTTTTTCCCTTAATTCTCTACTTCTTATCCTTCTGTGCCTTCTTTGCTGGCGAATAATTCCATTAATTGTTTTACCGCAGTTTCATAATCTACCTTTTCAAATATTCCTTGTTTTAAAAAGGCATTTACCTCATCAATCATAGAGAGGGCATAATCAATTTTGGGATTACTGCCTTTAACATAGGCGCCAATATCAATGATGTCCTGGGCATCGCGGATGGTGGCAATTATTTCCTTAAGTCGTCTTGCGGATTGTTCATGTTCTGGCGGCACAATATCTATCATCACCCGGCTGACACTTTGTAAAACATCAATTGCCGGGTAATGATTTCTTGCGGCTAAATCTCTTGATAAAACCACATGTCCATCTAAAATTGCCCGGACATTATCGGCAATTGGTTCGTTCATATCATCGGCATCGACTAATATCGTATAAAGGCCGGTAATAGTGCCTTTTTCTGATGTTCCTGAACGTTCAAGCAATTTAGGTAAGATAGCAAATACAGATGGGGTAAAACCACGAGTAGTCGGCGGTTCGCCAATTGAAAGGCCTACCTCGCGCTGAGCACGGGCAAACCGCGTAATAGAATCCATCATAAACATCACATCATAACCTTTATCCCGAAAATATTCGGCAATAGCCGTTGCCACAAAAGCCCCTCTTAATCTAATTAAAGGTGGCTCATCTGATGTCGCCACAACAACTACTGACCTGGTTAATCCTTCCTCCTGCAGGTCTCTTTCGATAAAATCTCTGACCTCTCTGCCTCGCTCTCCAATCAAGGCAATAATATTAACCTGTGCTTTTGTAAATCGAGCAATCATACCCATTAATGTACTTTTACCAATACCACTTCCAGAAAATATACCAAATCGCTGCCCTTTGCCCACAGTAAGAATGGAATCAATGACTTTTATTCCCAGAGGTAATGGATTTTTAATTCTTGGTCGTTTTAAAGGGTCTGGAGAAGGATTAAAGATTGGATAAAAATCATCTGCACGGCAGGGAGGTTTGCCATCTATTGGTTTGCCAAGACCATCTAATATTCTACCTTTTAATCTCTCACTCACCGGGACAAGGAGTGGTTTTCCGGTGGATATGACCTGGCATTCGGGGGCAATACCATTCATTTCACCCAGAGGCATCAATAAAACCCGACGGTCTCTAAATCCAACCACCTCGGTTTGAATGACTTTTGAACCTGGAAGCCGTATCTGACATAGTTCTCCCAACTGTGTTGGTGGACCTTCTGATTCTATGGTTAGCCCAATAACCTGTTTAACCTTTCCTCCCAGTCGAATGGTATCTAAATTATCCAGAACATCTTGAAATTTAACCAATTTAGACATTACCATTCTTTCCTCCCCATTTTTGTAACCGTTCAGGTGGTAATTTACCGCAGAGACGCAGAGGAACAGAGAAGACATAGAAATAAATTATATCACATAAAAGATTATTGATGCAGACATGGAAATACATAGGACCTGCTTGCCGAATGTTCAGCAGGCAAGCCAGATTTGTTAATCCATCCCTGATTTTCATCAGGGCAAGTTTAATGTTGTTGGACTCAAGAGCTTGCACTGATGAAAATCAGGGATGTTAAGCCTATCGTAAATAAATTTTAATTTTCTTCTCTGCGTCTCTGTGTCTCTGCGGTGAACGGTTACCCTATTTCTTTATCCACTGCTCTAAGGTATGATCTAACCTGATTATAATACTTCCCACTTATCTCCTCAACAGTTTTAATCTCTACCACAATCTCATCTTCAACAAAAAGATCAAGTCTATGAACCCCAACCTCAACACCTTGATAGAATATCTTGACTTCTTTTTCTGATTCAAAGATGATGTTCTGTCTTGCAAACTCAACCTTCAAGGCATTGTGATAGATGCTCTCCAGAAAACCAGGTCCTAATGTGGTGTTGAGTAAGTTTTGCACGGCGTATCATCAGATTTCATAACCTGCACACGGATAATTGGTAACTGGTAATTGGTAATTGGTTAAA
>JBFLXS010000562.1 GCA_040755795.1 bacterium
GTTAATGACCCTCTGGGTTATCTTTTGGGACTCCAAAATGTCAAGAGAAACAAAAAGATGGCAAGAAATGAGGTAACACAATGCCACGCACCGTAAATATAGCCTTAAGTTCTACGCAACGCTCTCTAAAAAAATTCGTTATAGGGATAAACTTTTCTCTTGACAAATTGCCTTTAATATGTGGTTGGTGCAATCCTGATGTATATTAGGATTAGCCCGTTAATAGAAAACCGAGTCAGGACTTTAGGCTGTTTATAATCCAAACTGTTTCGCACAGCGGGAAGTTTCATTTTTTAAACTTTATTCCTGCAATCCAGGCGTGAAACCGTAGAACAGAAGGCTACGGATTCATGCATGGATTGCAGTATCCGAGCCCGTTATTTGTGCAAGAGAAACGAATTTTTGAAAAAAATTAAAAAAATTCGTTATAGGGATAAACTTTTCTCTTGACAAATTGCCTTTAATATGTGTTAGGCTTTTCTATTGTTTTTGTCTATCTAAAAGAGTTTGACAAAATTAAAAACCTCACCTCCTTTTTGCCAAGATTAACTCTGTTGTTTTCAAAAGTAAAATGAAGCAATTTTAGGATGCCTAACGTTGGTGCCAACTTCTAAAATTCAGTAAATTCTCTTCTCTTTAATCCTGACAAATCTAAGGTTGCATTCTTTAGGTTCGGAATTATCTCCCACTCTTCCATAGTTAAAGCACCAATAAGAATATCAATCTTTTTCCCATCCACTCTCCCTACTTCATCAATAGGAATTACCTCAGTGTGAAATACAAGTCCTTCAATCTTGCCTTCAATTGCACAATACTCTTTTACGTCAACTATCCTTCCACCTAATGCTACTTTGTAAGGCTCAGATAGGCGACGGATAGCAACACCTTTTAATAGATGGTTCACCACATAGGTATGCATAGAGCCAGTGTCAAATAGCGCCAGGGCTTTTTTACCTTCAATCTCTATTTCTTTTACAATCCTCATTTTTGACCTCCTACTGAAAGAGTTTATGGTTACAAAAAACCTTTAAGAAGCCTAACGATAGAGTTCAGCGGCGGCGGGGCGGATTACCACCAAACTTTGTAAACAAGATAAAATCTTGAGATACCACAAAACTCTAATTACGGCACAGCCCCCGCAGTCAGGTGCAGCGCCGGGTTAGGTTCAATCTATGCTTGCTTGACGAATGCGTATTCGGGTTTCCTCTACGACCACCAAAGACTGCGGTGACAAATCCACATTATGATGCAGAAGTTGATTACACACTTTAATCACATTGTGGGACTGAAGATTCCTAACTCGCACAAAGATAATACCAAAGTAGGGCTTGCCTTCATGAATGGCTAACGTTCCAAAATCCGCATCATGAGTTAATACCCAACATTTTTCCTCATACGCAATCTCAAGGAGTTCATCGTCACTTTTACCGTGCCACCGTTGTTCCTTGGTGTCTAACACATCCAACCCTTGATTTCTGAGGAAAGCCACAACCTTCGGAGAAATGTTTTCATCAGTGAGAATTCGTAACTCTTGAAACTTCATGCTGCTGGCTCCAACGCAAGATATACCTCATTCCTGTAGGACTGGGCGGTATATCTCAGACAAGCGAGAATGTCCTCTTTGGTTAAATGAGAATAATCCTCGAGAATCTCTTCTTCGCTTACACCAGAAGCAAGTAAGTCAAGGATGAACTCAATGGATATACGAGTTCCCTCGATGATGGGTTTTCCTCCGAGTATCCTCGGGTTTACAACAATTCTTGCCATCTTTATATCTCCTTCTGTTATTGTATTATCAATGCCTAACGATTGAGCTCACCTGCTGCGAGGGGGAATTACCACTAAACTTTGTAAGCAAGATAAAACTCTGGTAAATTACAAAACTATCTCAATCATGCCACAGCCCCTCGCAGTCAGGTGCAGCGAAGGGTTAGAATTTCTCTTTTATATCCTCACACAAAGCCTCAAAGCACACAAAGATTTATTCTATTTTCATTTTCACCCATCTTTGTGTTCTTTGTGTGATTATTTTTTTATTCTAACGATAAAATAACCTGCTCTGTCAGGTTCATTGTTTTGTTAGCAATTCATTTCTTTGTCACTTCCTCTCTCCACACTACTTCTTCGATGCTTCTGCTCCAGGATACTTCTTCTCCTCTTCCGT
>JBFLXS010000563.1 GCA_040755795.1 bacterium
CTGAAGATTTGCCATAAGAGATAGGTAAAGTCGGTAAAAGCAGGAATTTTTGAACAGGGCTTGACGCTCTGTTGTTTTTTTGTTAAAATAGTATTAGTAATATAAATATATTACTAATATACAATAAAAATATGGGGGGTGATGGGATGGACAGAAAACGGGGTTTAATGGACAAAATAAGTAAATTAAGGCAAAGACGTCAGTATGTGGAAAGACGATGTGAGATGACTGGTAAGATGTTACCAGCATGTTTAATTTTCCGAGCTCGAGTCAAAGGGGAAAGAGAGCTTCAATCTATAAAAACAATTAGTTCTAACATAGAATATAAAGGTTATGGATATCTTAGTTGTTTTTATAAAGGTAGAAATATCTACAAATATGTTCCACGAGATGAGATTGAAAATGTAGGGAGATTAACAGAGTCATATCGTATATTTTATCAGAACATGAAAGAGGTACGGGGACTTAATAGACGAATAGTGGAACTATTAGACAAAATAGGCGAAATACAAACAGAGGGGGTAAAAAATTATGTCAAACCAAGAACTAAAAGAGTTGGAAAGAAGAAAAGAACAAAGTGAAACAGCGAAACAGGAACTAAGAGAAAGGAATCGTCAGTATTTAGCATGGGAACATTTGACCAGGAACCAGAAAGAAGTAGCCAACAGGATACTGGCTGGTAACTACGGAATCTTGCAAGATGCGGGTTGGGGATTTTTAGATAAGTTCATAATATTTTTAAATACTCTTGGTTTTTTAGAAGTATTAAATGTAGATGGGGAAGGATATGTTAGACGGATGATAACAGTAGCAAAATTACTGCTTACTTATCAGATGAAGATATTGTTAGGAATAGCGCATATGAATCAGGTACCTGATATGTTATTTAATGATATGGGGCTATTGATGTTATTAGGATTCACAGCCCGACAGATAAAGCAGGGATACTGTAAACGTAGTAAGAAGAGAGGTAAAAAAAGGAATGGTCCAATGCATAAAGACACACTTGCTGATGCTTTAGAAAAATTTAGTGTCAAAGAGGTAGAAAAAATACTTAACGATAGTATAAAGATATTGAATAAAGAGGGATTTATTGACGATGATATATATATTTGTGACCCTACTGATATAGAGACGACAGAAAAATGTAAAGGTTGTGGCAGAAAAACAGTAGAAGAAGAACATTTAGACAAAAAGACTGGAGAAATAATAAAAACAGAAAAAACAACTTATGGGTTTAAGTTGTTGGTAATAAGAGGTGTCCGGAGTGGGATAGTGGTATCGGCCAAGTTTGCCAAGATACAAGAGAGTGAAAAGAATTGGACATTGAAGTTAATAAAACAAGCCGAGAAAAATATTGGTAAAAAGATAAAAGTGTTAGTTTTAGATCGAGGGTTTATAAACGGTATAACACTATGGATAATCAAGCATAGTTTTAAGATTGATTTTATAATACCAGCCACAACAACAATGGATATAACCAAAGATGCCCGGGGTTTAAGGAATAGAGGTAATGAAGATGGTATCTGGCGAGAAGAAACAACAGAAATAACTGCTTTAGGAATAAGAGGATTGACCAGTTACGACCAGTATGGAGATGAAGAACATAATAAGAAAAACAGATACAGTAAAAATTTTGTAGGAAATCCGCTGAATGTAGTAATGGTTACTAAATGGGATAGAAAAGAATATCCTCGTGGAAAAGAAAAAGTATTTTTAACAACTTTGAGAGTAGACAAACCAATATCCGTGATAAAGAAATACAAGTTAAGAAGTTTAGTAGAGAATACAACATTCAGGGAATTAAAGACCGGCTGGCTGATAGACAGTATACCCAAGAAAACAGAACCAGCAGTCAGAACACATGTTTTTTTGACTGTATGTATGTTTAATATGTGTAAAGCCTACAGGAGCCAATTAGGAAAAGAGAGGACAGAACAAGGTATAAGGAAATTTAGGAGACAAACTTTTGCACAAACGATGAATAAGGTGGTAATAATTGCTGAGCCATACTATGGAATATTTGACTTAGAGGAATTAGCCATACTATGGGGTAAACCACCAAAATACTTTATGCGTATAAATCCTAAAAAATTCAAAGAAGAATATGAACTTACTGAACCAAATTCACATTCGTCGGTAGAAAAAACATCAGGAGAAA
>JBFLXS010000564.1 GCA_040755795.1 bacterium
AGGGTGATCCAGAGGCGGGCTTATGGTCTGCGCGATGAGGAGTATCTGCGGTTGAAAGTGCTGACCTGTATGCTGCCGGAGATATAGAAAATGCCCAAGATCACCCACTCATTTCCGCGAAGACCCAAAAAGCTTAGGAGGCATATTGATGTTTAATATTCAGATTTCTCACGTTAAGAGGATTCGTTACTTTAGGAGGCTTAAGAAGAGTTTCGCACCAAAAAATAAAAACATTCTAAGCCAGCATGGCGTGTTAGTCATTGCAATTGCTTTTGCTTTGCTAATTCCTTTCTTTCCTGCTTTAGAAAGCAGTCTTGATTCTATTAAAACCTCTTCCTATCCTGATGCATATGCAAAGACTGTTCAATTAGATAAGAACAGTGGGACAGAAATAGCTCGTGGCGTTATAGTAAAAAACTTAAATGTTAAACAAGTACTTACGCATCAATATGATGTTTTTTCAATAGCATTCAGTCCAGATGGTTCACAATTGGCTACAGGCGGAATATTGGATGGGAGAGTAAGCATTTGGGATGCTCATTCAGGGAAGTTAATAAGAGTTATATCGGATCAGGCGGGTTCAGTAGAAGTATTAACCTATAGCCCAGATGGGAAATATTTGGTCGCGGGTAGAGGATTTGTAAAGCGCATAAAGGGAAATACTGCTCTTAATATCTGGAATGCAAAAACAGGGCAGCTTGTTAATAACATTTCAGAACCCCGCAATGTTATGACATTGAAATTCAGCCCTGACCAAAAATATTTGGCAGTAGGTTTTTTAAAAGAACGAAATAATTTTAATGATATTTATATATATGATGCTATCAATTGGAATCAGGTTAAGACCTTATCTACTCCTGGTGGATTCAACAAAGATTTCTTCTATAGTCATGATGGAGAGAGATTTATTTACTGGATGGAAAATTCCTATAGTATTAACAAAAGCGAAAAAGAAAACGCGATAAATATACTTGATGCCAAAACAGGCAAGCAGATACGAGTGATTAAGGGTGAACCCTCTCAATCAGCTATTAAAGCAATTGCACTTAGCCCTGATAGCAAATTCATTGCTTCTGCTGATGATAAAAATATAATCAGAATATGCAACATCGACAAAGGAGCATTTACGAAAGTGCAAGCAGGACATTATGGTTTTAGCAATTTTTTGACATATAGTCCTGATAGTAAATATATCGTTTCGGTAGGCAATGATAAGACAATCAGAGTTTGGCGTGCAATGGACGACACTGCTGTTGCTTTATTAAAAATGGATAGTTTTGTTCATTCTGCAGCATTTAGTCCCGATGGAAGGTATTTAGCAGCATCTGTTGGCAAGAAGGTTGTAATAATGGAATTTAGAAGCTTCTAAATAAAATCTAATTGTTAAGGGGGCGTAAAATGATCTCAGTATCGGACTACTCGATTTTCAGTGCGCATGTTTATGGTGGAGAAAATGCTCCAGCTCTTCCAGATGGGTGGAGTCTACTTGGCAATCCTGTTTCAGATCCAAACACTGGTTTTTATGCAGAGGTTTACACTAATGGTAGTGAGATTGTAATAGCTTATCGAGGCACAGAAAAAAATGACATAAGGGATTGGGTTTTTAATGACCTTTATTTAAATCCTGTAAGTGATCTCTTGCCAGCTCAGTTTTCCAATGCACAGCTATTATATGAAGAAATTGCTTTGAAAAACCCCTTAATTCCTATTTCTGTCACAGGTCATTCGCTTGGAGGCGCTCTTGCAGAGCTCGTGGGCGCTGCAAATAGCATTTCAGGGACGACGTTTGGCGCTCCTGGAGTGCAGCATCTGTTAGATGACTTGAGTGCTTTAGGTTATAGCCCAGATGGTAGTAATATAACCAACTATGTCAATCCCTTAGATATTATTGGGAATCTGTTTACCCATGTGGGTACAACGATATATTCAACTGATCCATTTATGGCTTTACTGGACAGTGTCGCTCCAAAGCCATTTCCACTGCTTTCTTTAGCTAAAGAAATGCTCGGGCAACACTTTATAGATACCTATCGCGAACTTTTCACCGCTGCCAATAACGCTTTCAGCCCTATCACCCTTGATTTAGACAGAGACGGAGTAGAGACGACGCATGTGAAAGACGGCGCCTACTTCGACCACGACGGCAACGGATTTGCCGA
>JBFLXS010000565.1 GCA_040755795.1 bacterium
TGGTCTGGTTGGATTTCTCGGGCTAATTGAAATAATCTCCGGGCACTATTCTTATTCTCATCAATAAACATAATTTGAAGTGCTAATTTCCCTCGATATTCTTCTCTAAAAGCCCTTATGCCATTATAAATCTCATCAAATTTAATTCCTCTGGCGGGGTTATTTATTAATTCAAGTGTTTCCTGTGAAAAGGCATCTAATTTGAGAATAACGAAATCTGCCAATGTTAATTCCTGACGGACATCAACTTTATTGATTAAGGTTGAATTAGTTAAAACGGCAATAGGTTCTTTTCGGAGTTTTTTTATTGCAGTTATTGTTTCACTTAAATTTATGGCGAGTGTAGATTCACCTCTACCAGAAAAAGTAATATAATCTATCTGACAATCAGGTAATCTTTTTATTTCTTCAATTATCTCTTGTGTGGAAACATATAATTTCCTTTGGGTAAGGTATTTTAAATTCCTTCCAATCTGACAATAACAGCAGTCAAAATTACATATCTTCTCCTTCTGCGAAAGCAAATCTATTCCCAGAGAATTGCCTAATCTCCAGGAAGCCACAGGGCCATAGATATATTTAAATTTCATGTAGAGACTTTCCTCTTCTTTAGCATTTCCAGTTGATTTTTAAGGGATTCCCGTGTTTGTTTTTCCATACGGTCGATAAAAACTATTCCATTGAGATGGTCAATTTCGTGTTGAAGGACTCGAGAGGGTAATCCTGTCGCCTCTATTTCTATGGTTTCACCATTAACATTCAAAGCCTTCGCTCTTACTTGCGTTGCCCTTCTTATTTCCACCCTTATTTCAGGAAAACTCAGGCATCCTTCTTCCCCGACATTTTCTCCTTCGCAAGATAAAATCTCCGGATTAATCAGCACAACAGGATTATGATGGTTTTTATCTTTTTCATTTTGGCTGGTATCCATAATGATAATACGGTGCAAAACCCCCACTTGATTAGCCGCCAGTCCAATACCATTTGCCGCATACATTGTTTCAATCATATTATTGATTAAATTTAATGTTCTTTTTCTTATTTTAGTTATCTCTTTCGCCTTTTTATGGAGGATAGGGTCAGGATATACTTTTATTGGTAAAATAGCCATAATATTAAAAACCTACCAGATAAAGGATTAAACCACAAAATAAACCAATGACAAAATTAATCAATTTTATCCATAAGGCATCTTTTATGGTATAAGATAGAAGTGGTAACATCCCATGACCATCCTGAATTATAGAACTTGTTAGAAGGACGGAAAAAGGGATAATTCCTTTTGCAAACATCATCACAAAGATAAGATGAGGACCGGATTCTGGAACTAAGGCAACTAAAGCCGCAATGAGGAGTACCCAGAATATATTAGTTTTAATAAAAGCCTCGATGTCCCAAAATTTAAGTCCCATATCCACGGCTAAAAGCGTAAAAAATGTCCATAAAAATACTCGCCACAGATGTTTTTTAACCAGATGATTCCAGATATGCTTTTCTAAGTAGTGGTCTGGAGCACTAATAACAATGGCAGTAGATAATACAGCTAACAAGATAAATACCATCTTTACCCAGGGTTCATTTTCATCCTCAATCATTCCTCCCCCTAACCCGTAAGTAATTATCATTAAAAATATGGCGAGTAAAAGGAATCTTGTAAATGAAATATTTCTAAAGTGTTCAATTATGCCCCGGACATCAGGAATTTTACATTCTTTTTCTAAGTGCAGTTCTGAAAGTTCGCATATCTGAGAGGACTTAATCTTTAAAATAGGTATAAGTTTATCTACTATCCAACCTGAGATAATGCCTAAGATAAAAAGAATGACAAATAGAAGTAATGCTTGTTTTGGAAACATAGTCAGCATGACAAATGCTTCGTCACCAGAGGCGGCAATCATTCCACCTGCCAATGCACCAAAACTTAAAAACCCATGAACATAAAAAGAGACATTCATAAATGCCCCCAGACAACCTGGTGTTGAGGCTAATGCCGAAGAGATTATATATTTCCTCCAATAACCACCTTTTATAAGGAGACTCATCTTGCCTTGAGTTAAAACCTCAATATAATCCACAAGCATCATCATCACAAAAACAAAGGCGGTTATCAACAAGCTATGATTTAGTGTGTGAGTTACTATTTCCATTATAATTTCC
>JBFLXS010000566.1 GCA_040755795.1 bacterium
ATAAAATTCCTATTGATTATGTTAAGGGAGTAGAATATTATACTGTTATCAGTTTACCTTATTCGGGGACATACACATATCGTTTTGCGGCAAAAGATAGAAATGGAGTATTAGCCCTTGGAACACCGACTCAAGAATATATTGGGCCTATATTGACCGGGGTTGATGCTCCTGTCGCACCGCTCTTGTTATGGACAGGTGAAAGGAACTATCTGTATGATGGGTTAGACCCAGAACAAGGTGAGCCTAATAGCACTATATTTACCTATAGAGTAAAATATAGTGATGGGAATAATGAGGCACCATTAGCCGGATATCCACGGGTAAAAATTAAGACCACAGGAGGAACAGAGACAATCTTATCGTTAACCAGAGTAAGTCCCGCAACGGTTACTTATGCGGCGGGTGTCCTATATGAAACAAGGACTACTTTACCTGTACCTACAGGTGTCTATACCTATCAATTTGAAGCAAAAGATATAACAGGATTGACAGCCAGGGGTGCAGGGACTCAAGTGAAGATAGCACCTGCTGTTAATAGTGCACCAGTATTATCTAATGGTACGGTGAATCCAACTAATGGTAATGTAAGCACCCTGTATACTTTCTCAGTTAGATATCAAGATTCAGAAGGGTATGTGCCTTATCCTGGCTATCCGAAGGTTCATATATTAATTGGTGGAGTAGATATTCCAGGAAGTCCAATTATACTACCTTATCATGATGGAGGAAATATTAGTTCTGGTAGGGTATATTCTAATCCTATAACACTTTCATATAATAACTCAAATTATTCCTACTATTTTGAAGCAATGGATATATATCGGAAGATGGCAACACCTACTTCTACTTATTATGGTCCTGTAGTTACTGGTGGAGGTAATTGTGGACCAGAATTATTATGGGTAGGGACAGGTGGTTATGTATCTGATGGATTAGAGCCGGAAATAGGAACAAGAGGAACTATCTTTACCTTCAAAGTTAGATATCGTGATTTGAATAATGACCAGCCAAAACCTGGCTATCCTCAGGTGCACATTAAAACAAATGAGGGAACTTACACCAGTTTAAAGATGAATTTTGAGGAGGGAGTAGTTAGTTGTGGGGTATATATGGCTACTACTACTTTATCCAGAATTACAAATTACACATATTATATTGAGGCGTTCGAGGATAATCCGGAGAATAATTCGATAAGACTTCCGCTCAAAGTAGAAATGAAGGGGCCCAGGGTAACAAATGCACCTATACTTACCTGGACAGGCGAATCTGGGTTTGAATCTGATGGGGTCAATCCTGATTACGGCACAGTAAATTCGAGTTCATTCACCTATAAGGTTCGATATTATGATACGGATGGGAATCTGCCAAAATATGTTCACCTGTGGATATATAAAGATGGGAAAAGAATTTTTGGTAGTCCCTTTCCAATGGGGTTTGTTCCGACGAGTGGAAATTTAGCCGATGGAGATTATTATGCTAATATTAGTTTTACAGAGTCAGGAACTTACAGTTATTTGATAGAGGCAAAAGAGAAACTGGGAATCAATCTTAATCCTTTAGAGATAGGGAGTGAGTCACCATCTGCAAAAACGGCTACTTTAGAAGCAATTGGAGACCCGAGTTTGGTCGGGGAATTTTCCCCTTCACAAGTTGATATATTTGGTGATTTAGGGGAAGATGAGTTAATTATGGTAATCTGGGCAGATGGAGTTTCTGCGGTCGGGCCTGCGACTTTAGAGATGGTTGGACCAATAGTAAAAACAGAGCAACAACAAAATAGAGAGATTAAATTACCTCCACCCACACCTCAAATTCAAATAACCGATTTACAATCTGTTTATTGTTATCCTAATCCGACAAAGAAAGGTGAAATAACCTTTGCTAATTTGCCTCAAAATAGACTGATAAAAATAAGAATATTCAACATTGTTGGTGAGTTGGTTTATGAAGAAGAAAGAGAAGCCAATAGCGGAGGTAAGATAATCTGGACCTGTCGGAATTCTGCTAATGAAAGAGTTGCCTCTGGAATATACATTTATATCCTGACAGATAGGATTGGCAATATGAAGAGAGGGAAATTAGGGATAATCAGGTAAAATAAAATCACTGGTCAATTTTATCCGATTTCTGTAACCGTTCACCGCAAGATGC
>JBFLXS010000567.1 GCA_040755795.1 bacterium
GTTAATGACCCTCTGGGTTATCTTTTGGGACTCCAAAATGTCAAGAGAAACAAAAAGATGGCAAGAAATGAGGTAACACAATGCCACGCACCGTAAATATAGCCTTAAGTTCTACGCAACGCTCTCTTAGTCTAATCGCACAGGTGGCAATTTTTTCTCTTGACAGCTCCTTTTCAACATGGTATACTTTAATCATCAAATTAAATCTTTATTGAGTACAACAAAATGACACTATTTCAAATCAAAAATCCTTTTGGACGAGATACGATTTTGACTCAGAACACATGGAATAAAATTCTATCTAAACATCCTGAAATGAGAGAACAACTTATCTAAAGTAAAAGAGACCATTCTCTCTCCTGAGTTTATTAATGAAAGTGTCTATGACAATCGTGTATTGCTATATTACCGTTTCTATTTGAATATATATATATTAAACGGCAAATACCTAACCGTAGTGGTAAAGAGTGTTGATTTTGACTTTGTATCCACTGCTTATTTTAGTCAGCACCCTGCTAAAGGAGGAACTGTTTTATGGAAAAGAGAGCTTTAAATTTCTTTTACGATAAAGAAGGTGATATTTTAGACATTTCCATTGGAGCTCCTCAATCTGCAATTTCTGATGAAATTGGTGACGATATTATTATCCGTCGTCATCTTGGGACTGATGAGATTATAGGGTTTACCATTTTGAATTTTGAGCATCGTTTCGAGAAAAACAAGCAATCTTATATACTGCCTGTAAAAGCTCAATTTTCAATAGCAGATGCGGTTACTGCCTAAGATGGCTATTTCTTTCCACATATAACCAGAAATCCACCCTGACCGTATCCTGGCCGATGGGGTTCTACTTTCTTTAAAATCTTCGGCAAAGAAAAGATGGTCTGGCTGGTTGTTATCTCCTTGAAATCGTTCACCTTCAGCAACTCTATAACCTCCTGAACCGAATAAAGTCTGGCTACCTTGTAAAATACAGTATTCTTATTCTGATAGGCCTTGCCGAGAAAGCTATCTTTATCTACTATGCCAATGATGAGCCTGCCTCCTGGTTTAAGCACCCTCCTGGACTCTGCCAGGACAGCCTGTGGGTTATCCACAAAACACAGGGTAACAATCAAAAGCAGATAATCAAACTTAGCCTCCTTGAAGGGAAGGTGTTCTCCAAGAGCCTGTATTACGGTTATCCCTCGTTTAGCAACCTTTTTAAGCATTCTGAAGGATGGGTCTATGCCAATCGATGTCCTAAGTGGAGCGGCAAACCTACCTGTGCCTACCCCTACCTCTAAACCTTTACCCTGAGGCAAAACACTTCTTACCACCTCAAGCTCTGAAAGGTAGGCAAAGCGATTTTTTTCATACCATTCATCGTATTTCCCAGCATATTGGTCAAATATATCCATTTACTCATTCAAATCTCTCATCTGCTTTGGTTTTATCTGCTTTTCCTGCCTTTTTAGAAAGCCATCCTGATTGTGCCTCTTTTAGCACATCAAATTCAGGAACATAAGGCTTTATATCCAGTATCTGGCCCCAGCAGGTTGAATGGGCATACCCTTAGTATCTTTGAAAGGAGAATGAATAATACCTATTGGTTTGTAACCTGTCAGGCTCATATCCTTAGTACTCCTCTTTTCATCAATCCGCATCATCTCTTTATCGGTGAAATTGGGACTATATTCCATTATTCCTTCTTTGTCTATCTTACTCATTGATAATCTCAATTATTCTTGAAATTGATTTTCCTTTTCTTCTTAACTGTTGTTTATATAGCCCGGCGACTAAATATATTATACCGACTAATATAAAGCCAAAAGTAATTCCTGATAACTCACCTACCTTTTGTGAAAGCCCCCATCGATCTGCCCAATAAATTCCTTGCCCTACCCCTAAGACCAGGGCAATAGTAGGAATTACAAAGAAGATGACAGCCCAGATGACCTTTTGATATCCTATTGTTTCAAGCCTTACTTTTTGTCCTATTCGGGCTCCGATAGAATTATCTACCTCTAATAATACTATATCCCCTGACCGCTCAACTTCCTCCGGGCAGAATTCAGTATGCACCTCCAGTTCAGTCCGAAGAATGGCTTTATTCCCTTTTATTGAAGTAACAATTCCTTGTTCCATAATCTTTTCTCTTTTTACAGCATAACT